>NZ_JBSFMM010000125.1:0-34357 GCF_053599555.1 Streptomyces sp. NPDC000941 | reverse complement strand
CAGCGACACGCCGTCGCGACGGCGTGTCGCTGTCTCATACTCACCGCAAATTCAGGACTGGGCTGCCGCCCCGGCGCTCCGCCGGTCGGCGGCGGCCCAGGACGCGGCGGCGACCCCGCCGGCCACGGTGAGGACGGACGGCCAGGCGCCGAGCTTCTTGGCGAGCGGATGCGACCCGGCGAAGGCTGCGACGTACAGCCCGCTGAGCATCGCCGCCGTCCCGGTCCCCGCCTTCTGCTGCCACCCTCGCGCGGCCACGACCCCGGCCGCCGCCAGCGCCACCCCGCCCAGCTGCCGCTTCTTGGTCCAGCGCGCGACCCCGTACCCGCCGACGAGCCCGCCCGCAGCCACCACACCTGCCGGGATTCCGGCCATGACCTCTTACCTCCACTGTGAGGGTTTCTCCTTGCTCGACCCTATGCCTGGCGGGATGGCCGTACGCGCCGATGGGGTCATGATCGAGCACCGACTCTGCAACAGGGGTTTGAGGCCGGGCCGGTGGGGGTGGGCTACGCGGCCGGGGGCAGCGCGGCCCCGTGCTCCGCGGCCCACTCCGCGAAGCCGGTCATCCGCAGCCCGAGCGCGCGGGCGTAGCGCGGCGATGCGGGCTGGCCCACGGTGTTCAGCCGCTCGTGCCCGACGGCGAATTCCGGCATCCCCGCGGCCAGCGCCTCCTCCACGGTCATGTCCGGGGCGGTCAGTTCGGTGCCGCTGGCGCGGGAGAGCACGGCGGCGACCTCGGCCATGGTCAGCTCGTCGCCCGCGAGTTCCAGCTCCACGCCGTTGAACCGCTCGGGGTCGGCGAACGCGGCTGCCGCGGCGTTGCCGATGTCCTGGACGGCGATCAGCTTCAGCACGGTGCCGGGCTTGATGACGGACACCAGCCGACGGCCGTCGGGGCTGAAGACGAAGCCGGGTACGAGGAAGTTCTCCATGAAGAAAGCCGGCTTGAGGAGCGTCCAGTACCGGAATCCCGCCTCACGCCCCCGGTCCTGGAGCGCGGCCTTGACCTCGTACACATGCTCCATGCCCTTCCAGCGCTCGTCGCCCCAGCCGGGCGTCTCGCGGTGCTGTCCGACGCCGGAGATGGAGGTGTACACGAGGTGTTCGACGCCCGCCTCGGCCGCCGCGTCGATCAGGTTGCGCCCGGAGACCCACTCCGCGTCGCCCAACAAGTCGGTCAGGTCCGGCATCTGCACCGAGAAGACGCCGCGCGCCCCGTCCACGGCGCGCCGTACGGAGTCGAGATCGCGCAGATCGCCGACGACGAGCTGGGCCCCCAGCGCCTGTACGGCACGGGCCGGGGCGCTGTCGGGGTCACGGACGAGGGCGCGTACCGGCACGCCCTGCGCGAGCAGGGCCCGAGCGGTGGCGCCGCCCTGTTTTCCGGTGGCACCGGTGACGAGTATGGGTGCGGTGGGCATGCTGCGGCCTCCCTTAAGTGGCGGGGTCCTCCGTTTGTCTGCCGGATACGATACGGAGGGGTCCGCCATTTACGCAAAGGTCAAAGGTCAGAAAGGTCAAAGGTGACGACGTGCCCGATGTGTCCCACGCTCAAGCTCACCCCCAAGCCCACACCCAAGCCGACGCCCAAGCCCGCCCCCAGCGCGCCGACGCCCGCCGCAACTACGCGCGCCTCCTCGCCGCCGCGGAGGCGGAGGTCGCCGTGCACGGCGCGGAGGTCTCCCTGGAACAGGTCGCCCGCACCGCCCAGGTGGGATCGGCGACCCTGCGCCGGCACTTCCCCAACCGGCAAGCCCTGCTGAGCGCTGTCTTCCAGCAGCGGATCGAAGCCCTGAGCGCCCTCGCCACGGACCTGGCCGCGCAGGACGACCCCCGGACGGCGCTACTGGAATGGCTGCGCGCCCTCGCGCACTACGTCGCCTCCGCACGCGGCATGGCGGCATCCCTGACCATCGCCGAATCCCCCGAGGAAGCCGCACACTGCTTCACCTATCTCGCCACCGCCGCCGACCCGTTGGTCCGCCGGGCCGCGACCGCGGGCGCCGTACGGGTGGACGCGACCGCCGCCGACCTGCTGACCGTGGTCACCGGCATCGCCCTGGCGACGGAGCACCACCCCAACGGCGCGGCCGAGGTCGACAGGCTGCTGACGCTGGTCACGGAGGGGCTGAGCCCGCGCACGTAAACCGTAGGGAGACCGAGGGGGCCGACAGCCGGGGGACGAGGGGACCGACGGCCGGGAGACCGACGGGGCCGACAGCCGGGGGAGGGCTAGAACCTCCCCACGCCCCACCTGAGCACGGCGTGATTCCCGCTCCCGCCGGACAGCCTGGTGCCGAAGGCCCCGCCGCCATCCGTGTTGAAGCTGTTCATCCCGTTGTACGCGACGCCGAAGGTCAGCCGGATCGCGTGACCGTCGCGCCAGCTCGCATCGCAGTGGTCGGCCGTGTACTCGACCGTGCCCGCGACCCCCTTGAGCGACCCCTCCCGCGACCGCGCCTCGAACACCCCGTCCTGCCCCCTGCTGAGCGTCGCCGGAGGCCGGGCGACGAATTCCCCGGACCTCAGCCCGTAGTCGGTCCGCGTGAGCCGGCACCCCGTCGCATTGTGCATACGAACCTGAAGCCCGCGGCTCGTCTCGTCGCCCTCACCATCACCCCGTACCCCGCCAACGCCAACGGCCTGCGCGGAAGCGGAGACGGCCGGCACACCGACCACCGCCCCCATCACCACGGCTGCGGCCCAACGCGTCAGTGTCCTCATGGCGGCCTTCTCCTCTCGGCACAGGTGCCACCACGATGCCCACCCCGACCGAACCACCGCCGGACCGACACAGCCGCCTGCCCCGCATGGCGGTCACCCTGGAGGCGGGTGGTTCGGTGCGCAGGGAGACCTGCTTGAGTCCCAGGAGGATGAGGAAGGCCAGGGCGACGATGCCGCCGGCCGTGAGCATCACCTGGTCCAGGGCATGGCCGAAGCCGTCCAGGAAGGGCCTGGCCAGGGCCGGGTCCAGGCGGGCGAGGAACGCGGTGTCGTTGAGGTCGGGATGGTGCGCCTCGGCCAGATCGTGCGGGTGCTGGGCGGCCGCGTACCGAAAGGCCGGTGAGGCGTCGGCGGCCTCGTAGCGGTCGGCGATGGCGGGGCCGGCCTGCGCGAACAGCAGGGCCGGCAGCAGGGCGGCACCGGCGGTGCCGCCCAGACCGCGGAACAGCGACAGGCTGGAGGTGCCCGCGCCCATGTCGGCCGGCGGCACTTCCCCAGCAAGGAATCGCTGGTCTTCGACCAGGAGGCCACGCACGAACAGCAGTTGGCCTCAGCGGTGCGCGACCGTACGGCGGGAACGACGATCCTGGACGCGCTGGAGACCTATCTCGCCGCGCCCAAGCCACGCCACGCCGGCGACCCCTCCCGCGAGGAGTTCCTGGACCTGGTCCACGCCACCCCCGCGCTGCGCGACCACTTCATGCGCATGCAGCGCAACTGGGAGACCACCCTCGCCCACGCCATCGCCGGGGAATCCGGACTGCCCGACGACGACCTCCAGGCCCGCGCCCTGGCCCGCTTCGCCCTGGACATCGGCGCCCTGGCCCAGGAAAGCCCCGACCCCGCCCACGCGCTGCGCACCCTGTTCGCCCGGCTCCGCAACGGCTGGACGGACTTCCCCCACCCCCGACCACCCCCCAACAACCCGGCACCAGCACCGGTAACAGGCCCCGGTAACAGGCCCCGGTAACAGGCCCCGGCCCGTACGGCGGACCGACGCGGCCCTTCAGCCGCGGTGCCGGCTTCCGGCGCGGGTCATCGACATCAGCAGCTGGTGGGTTTCGAGGTCGGCGGCCACGACGAGTCCGCGGCCCGCGGGTCCGATCGGGGCGCCGTCGATTCCGGTGACCACGCAGCCGGCGGCCTGGCACAGAGCGATGCCGGCGGCGAAATGCACGCTCCCGGACAGGTCGCCGCCGTCGGTGACGTACGCGGCCCGTTTGCCGGCGGCGACCCAGGCCAACGCGAGCGTCGTGGAGACGACCCGGGGCCGGAACCGTTCCACGAACCCGGGGTGGGCCAGCAGGTCCACGGCCCGGAACGTCGGCGCGCCGGGGAAAGGCGGGTCCAGGTTGACATCCACGAGGTGGGTGGCGGGCGTCGGCGCCAGCTGGGCATCGGCGCCGTCATGCCGTACCCAGGCGGTCTCACCGTCGGTAAAGAAGACCTCGCCGCTGAACGGGTCGGCCACCGCCGCCGCACCGCCGCGCAACGCCACATTGACGGCCACCAGCATGTTGCCGACCGAGTAGTTCAGCGTGCCGCACAAGGGGTCCACCAGCCACTGGCGCGCAGCCTCCGCGGCACCCTGCTGCCCGCCCTCCTCGCCGAGCACGGCATCATCGGGCCGAGCGGCCCGGATGACGCTGAGGATCGACTTCTCGGCCTCGACATCGGCGGTGGTGGCGAAGTCCCCGGCGCCCTTGTCGATACGGGTGAGCCGCCGGCCGTACATGGCGCGCACAACCTCCGCACCAGCACGTACCGCGGCTATCGCGACCCCGGCATCGTCAAGAGCCCCAGATGAGTTGGTCACAGGGCGCAGGGTATCGATGCCGACAGCTCGGACCACCGCCTGCCAGACCCGTCGTCGATGCGGGCAGCCGACGCTTGCTCAGCTCAGGTTCCACAGGGACAGTCCTGGGAGGCGTGGGCCACCGACCCGGCGCGGGACCGGCGGCAACTCCGTCCCGGGCGCGGCGGACTTCACACCACAGCGACGTTACGACCGACAACGCCGCGCCCGCATGGGCGGGGCGCCGCCCTGATGGCAGACCGTGCGGCCCGCACCGTGGGTGTGGAGTGCCCCGGTGCGGGCGGGCGGCGGTACGCGATCGCCGGCGCGGCTGGAACGGCGGTCTCAGCCCGTCGTCATTCCAATCTTCCCTTCCAGGGCCTGGCGCATGACCACCGAACCCTGTTCCACGAACTCCGCGATCGGGGCGGCGAGGCTGTCGGGCAGGACGTCGGTGTGCCAGACGAATCTGGTCCGGCCACCGGCTTCGGCGAGGGCCTGCATCGAGGCGTGGTGGTGGGCAGGGTGGAGGCTTCCGCCGACCACGGTGTAGGCGACGCGTCTGGCCCCGTGATCGAGGTCGACGAGTCGCTCGTGCACGATCGTGCCGTTGGAGAAGGTGACCGTACGGGTGTCCGAGCTCAGCTGCGTATCGGTGACGAAGCCGGGCGCGAGGCGTTTGTGCACCGCGCCGTAGTCGCTGAGCACGTCCCAGACGGCGTCGGGCGTGGCGTCGACGACGAATTCCTTGTGAATGGATGCCATGTGTGACTCCTGTTCAGGCCGCGGAGATACAGAAGGGGTGCCCCTCGGGGTCGGCGAGGACGGTCCACTGGCCATCGCCGGGCTGGAAGCCGGGCTTGCTCGCGCCGAGCGCGATCAACTCCTTCGCCGTGGCCTCGGGGTCGCTGACCTGGAAGTCGAGGTGGGCGTGCGGGGCGGAGTCGGGCCAGACGGGCCCGCGGTAGTCGGCGACCCGCGAAAAGGTGAGCTGCAACGAGCCGTTGCCCAGGCAGGCGTACTCGTCGTCGCTGTGGCTGATCTCCCAGCCGGTGAGGTGGTGGTAGAACTCGGCGAGTTCCTTCGGGGCGGCGCAGTCGATGACGATCGCGGTGAGCTCCGCGTGGACGGTCATGCCGATGACTCCTCGGTGTCGTGGTTTGCCCGCCCAGCATCGGCGTGGAGTGTGCGGAGAGTCTTGAAGATCCTTGCGGAGCGACGGACTCCCGGACTCTCCCCGGACTGATGTCGTACCCCCGACGTAGGGTCTGCGGCGTGTTGTCAGCCGTAACCCTTGCCGCCCGGCCCGAGTTCGCCGTGGCCACGGTGGTTTGCTGCTCCGACCACACTCGATGGTCAGCACCGGAGGCCCGCGACGATCACCGCATGGTGCTCGTACGACGTGGCCGATTCCGCCGGTCGGCCGGAGGATCCGACGCCGATCTGGACCCGACGGTGGGCTACCTGGGCACCCCGGCCGAAGAGGAGCGCTTCGCGCACCCCACCGGCGGCGACACCTGCACCTCCCTCACCTTCACGCCCCGGCTCTGGGAAGGGCTCGCGGGCGGTAAGAGCGTCTACGTGGACGCGCGTATCGACCTCACCCACCGACGCCTGCTCGCAGCCGCCGCCGGCGGCGACATCGACTACGCACTGACGGAAGAACTGCTCCGCCTCGTCGCAGAAGCCGCCGGCAAACCGGCCGAGCAACCGAAACCCGCCGACCGGACCCTGGTCGCAGCGGCCCGCGAGGCAATCACCGAGGAGGCTTCGCAGTCGGCGGACCTGTGCTCACTGGCCCAACACCTCAAGGTCTCCCCCTACCGGCTGAGCCGCGTCTTCTCCCAGGAGATGGGCGTCTCCCTCACCCGCTACCGCAACCGCGTCCGCGTCGGCCTGGCCATGGACCGCCTCACCCAGGGCGAACCCAGCCTCGCCAACCTGGCCACCGACCTGGGCTTCGCCGACCAGGCCCACATGACCCGCACCATCCGCGAACACCTACAGCACACACCGACCGCGCTACGCCAACTCCTCAGCCCGGCATCGGCGCCGTACGGGGACCGATCGCCGGGCCCCGGAGCCTAGACACCATCCGCCGAGCCGTGAACGCGAGCACCCGATGAGGGCGGAAGAGCGCTTGGGCCAGCCACGGCTCAGGGGACTCTCACGCCACACTGACGTCGTGACCGACAACGTCTTCGTGATCACCTGTGGCCTGCCTGCCAGCGGGAAGAGCACTCTCTCCCACGCCCTGGGCGACTGCCTGGGATGGCCGGTCATCGACAAGGACACAATTCTGGAATCCCTCTTCGACTCCCTCGGCACCGGCGACCAAGCATGGCGGCACCGGCTCAGTCGCGCGAGCGACGACGTCCTCTTCACCATCGCTGCCCAAGCCAAACGTGCCGTACTCGACAACTGGTGGCACCACGACACCGCCCCCGAACGGCTGCATCGACTCAATGCGCGCCTGATCGAGATCTTCTGCGACTGCGACCCGGCCCTCGCCGCCGAACGTTTCCAGCGACGGACCCGCCACCCCGGCCACCTCGACCCCCAACTCACGCCTGAGCAAGTCGCCGAGCGTGTCACCACGCTCCGCGCCACTTACCCGGGCCCTCTACGCCTGGGCGGACCCTTGTTGACCGTCGACACCAGTCGGCCGGTCGACATCACTGCGGTCGCCAAAGAGGTCAACGCCCTCCTCGAAGCCTGAGGAAACCGGTGAGCAGCCAAGCATGACCAGGGTAGATCGACGCGAACCCCGGCTAGACAGACCCGACTTGCCCGCGACCCAGGGCCGCTACGAAGTTTTCCCAGGTGCGCGCCGAGAACGCGAGCACGGCCCGCTCCGGCTCCTTCGAGTCCCGTACGGCAATGCCGCCCGCGCGGAAGGAGGCTTCGACGCATTCTGTTGCGCCAGCGCTACTGTACGAGGACTTGAACCAGTCGTCCCCGGTCCCTGATATAGAGGGCTTGCTCATCAGATCTCCTCGCGGACGCGTTTGATGAATCTGGATGACGAGGCCATGTCCATGGCCTGGGCGCGAATGTAGTCGAACGCGAGCCGGTAGCGCTCCAACTCTTCGTCCTTTTCCATAAAGATCGAGCTGACCTGGATGTCGACGTACACCACATCCAGAGAAGGCTCGGCACCGCCGAGGATCACAAAGCTGCCCATGGCCGCCGAGTGAGCACCCTTGGAGAAGGGCAGTACTTGGAGCGTGATGTTGGGAGATTCATTGGCGAGCAACAAATGATCCAGTTGATCCCGCATCACGGCAGGGGAGCCGACTACCCGCCGGACCACCGACTCGTCGAGGACGGCCCACAGATGCGGCGGCTTTGGGCGGCTCAGGATCTCCTGTCGTTTCATGCGGATGTCGACCTGGCGTTCGATCTCCTCGGGGGACAAGCGCATCTCGCAAGCGTGCTGCACGGCTTCCATGTATCCGCGTGTCTGTAGCAGCCCTGGCACGTAGACGCAGGCGAAGTGATCCTCGCGGACGGCTTCATCCTCAAGCGTGAGCAGGAGGTTCAAGGTCTCCGGGATGGAGTCCGCGAAGGTGCTCCACCAGCCTTGCTGCTTCGCGTCCTTGGCCAGGCTCACAACAGCCTTGCGCTCGGCGTCGCTCGCTCCGTACTCCCGGCACAAGGCATCCACAATGGGCCACTTCACGGGCCCTTCCTGCGTCTCGTACCGACTCACGGTTGCCTTCGAGACCCCGACGAGCTGCCCGGCCTCCTCCAGTGTCATTCCCTTGCGCGCCCGGAACTTGCGCATCATTGCGCCGAGCTGACGGCGACGGGTGGTGGCGCGCGCTGGCATGCGGCTTCCTCTCCTTCTGCGCTGGCCTGCGGCTCCCGCCAGCGGCAACCAGGCTATGGGGCACCGCAGTTGATGTCCCACCAGATTCACTCGTCCGAGTCTTGTGAGAAGTTACATAGCGGGACTTCTCAATGCCATACTCGCATCGTGAGGCTACGCAGCGCAGTCGTACGGACACGGCTGGGCGCAGCGCTGGCGTAGCGATCTAGGGAGTGTGGTCATGTACCGCTTCTCAGCCACCGAACCTCATCAACGCCGATGTGTCCTCCCTTTCCGAGCGGAGGCACCTCAGCTCGCCGGGCTCCGGCGAACCGTGAGAGCGCAGCTCACCGCCTGGGGAATGTCGCCACTCGTCGACGAGGCACAGCTGACCGTCACCGAGCTGGCTTCGAACGTCATTAAGCACGTGGGGGAGGGCAGCGCGGCCACCCTCATCCTCGACGTGACGGCGGACCAGCTCCGCGTCGAGCTACATGACAAGAGCCGGAGCGAACCTCAGTGGCTTCCGTCCGGGTGTGACGAAGAGTGCGGCCGTGGCCTGCACCTCCTCGTCGGTATGGCCGCCGCATGGGGCACGATCCGAACCGCTGCGGGCAAAGCCGTCTGGTGCGAGCTGGCCCTGCCGCCGGACGAGAATCGACGCCGCGTCCAGCGTGCGATGGTCGTCATGGAGTCGTACAACCACGCAATCGGCCACCCGACGGCGCGGCTTCCTCGTCGATCCGTCATGGAGCAGTCGGCCACCAGCCTCATCACCGATCTTCTGCATTGGGTCGCGGCGCAAGGGTTGGACCCCGACCACATCCTCGACTGCGCCCAGATGCACTTCGAGGCGGATCCGCCGACGGGCTGCGCGCCTGCCTACCCGGCAGCGAGGGCCGAGTAGGTCCAGACGTCGGCGGGCAGCTCGTGCTGAAGCCGCCAGACGATACCCATGGGCTTACTGCCTTCGTGAGACTCGTACTCGGCCGGGCCGAGCAACATCCATGGCTGCGGCCCGCCGATGTCCGTCTTCTTGTAGCGCCGTACGAAGAGCAGCACGTGCGTGCCGCGCTGCTTGTGCTGCTGGTAGCGCAGGCCCGTGGGTGACGACTCGGAGGTCTGGTTCTGCGATTCCCAGTGGAAGTGCTCCGGACTCATGGCGTAGTCCTTGTACCGTGTCTGTGGTGAGAAGTCCTTGTCATCCTTTTCGAGGGTGATCAAAAGCGCGTCGGTCTTAAGCCCCTCGCACCACTTCACGCCTTCGCGGAAATGCCCTGGCAAGGAGGCGCCCACATCAGCCTGGCCGAGCGCGGGCAGGATCTCTTCGCGGCTATACGAAGCGTGGACAGTCAGCGGAATGTCGCTGTGCTCACCGAGGAGTGGAATCGGGTAGTGGTCGGTGCGCGCCAGGTTGTAAGCAAGGACCTGGCGGAGCTCGCTTCGGAGAGCCTTCTGTTGGCGCAGGGATTCGAACCCCTCGGAGTAGCTGGAGAAGCCACCCAAGGGCCACAGGGAGAAAAAGAGCATCCGGGCGTACGCCTGTGTCGCTGTGTCGAGCGAGTCGTACGGGGGAGCGTCGTCGGCCAACACGTGGCTGTAGGCGTCCACCCGTCGTGGGTCGTCGACGTGCAGGAACGCGGATACGCGCTTCAGGAGTTGTTCCTCGCACTCCGGAGCACTGTCAGTGAGGAGGTTGGCTCGCCTGAGGAGACGGGTCCAGGAGTTATTGGCCCGATAAAGCTCCTTGAGTTCGCGCTGGCTCTCTTCGAGATACGCGCTGAGCCGAGGCTCGGCGTATGCGGCAACCTCTTGCGTCAGCTGCCGTATGTTGACGTTGATCTGGTGCTTGATATTTTCCAGGATCCGGTCTTTTGACTTGCGGTCCAGGATGATCTGGCACCCGGAGGGGAGCTGTGGAAAGTCATGCTCGATGTGCTCGGCAAGCCGGTTTCGTGTGAGATTCGTCAGCGCGCGGAATTGCTCTTCAAAGCGGAACTCCTTGCGATGTTGGCCGATGAAGTCGAGCACAGTGAGCACGGCCTTGTCCGGCGTCCGCCGCAGGCCCCGGCCGAGTTGCTGGAGAAAGACTGTGGCGCTGGACGTGGGACGCAGCAGCAGAAGGGTGTCCACATCCGGGATGTCGAGCCCTTCGTTGAACAAGTCCACGGAGAAGATGATCTGCAGTCTGCCGTCCCGTAGGTCGGCGAGGGCTTGGGCACGCTCAGGGAGCGGGGTAGACCCGTCGAGGGCCGTGGCGCTGAGGCCAGCCTGACGGAAGCGGTCCGCCATGAAGTGGGCGTGTTCCACGGAGACGCAGAAGCCCAGTGCCCGCATCGAGCTTGGATCCGTCACCTTCTCTTGGACGGCCTTCACGATGAGACGCGCCCGGGCGTGATTTCCGGTGTAGAGCTGACTTAGCTCGCCCGCGTCGTAGGCGCCTCTCTTCCAGGTGAGCCCTTCCAGATCGGTGTTGTCGGCGATCCCAAAGTAGTGGAAGGGGCTGAGGAGATCGTTCTCCAACGCTTCCCACAGGCGCATCTCGGCTGCGATGTGCCCGTCGAAGAACTCGTCTTGCACGTTGACGCCATCCGCGCGCTCCGGTGTCGCGGTGAGTCCTAGGAGCTCCAGCGGTTCGAAGTGGTCGATGATGCGCCGGTAGGTTCGAGCGACCCCATGGTGGAACTCGTCGATGACGACGACGTCGAAGTGGTCGGGGGCGAAGCGCTCCAGCGAACCGGCATTAAGGGACTGAACGCTGGCGAAGACATGTGTCCAGTCCTGCGGGACATCCCCGCCGACCAGCAGCTCCCCGAAGTTCGCGTCGACCAGGACGTCTTGGTACGTACGAAGCGACTGCTTCAGGATCTCCTGGCGGTGGGCGACGAAGAGCAGGCTGAGCGGGCGCCCCGCGTGCTGCTTCCGCAGGGCCCGGTAGTCCAGGGCAGCCATGACGGTCTTGCCGGTGCCCGTGGCCGCAACGAGCAGATTGCGATGTCGGTCGTGGATGTCGCGCTCGATACGGAGCCGTTCGAGCATGTCTTGTTGGTGCGGGTACGGACGCACCTCAAGGCCGGAGAGGCTGATCGCATGGGTGTCGCCGTGCTGCTTTCCGCCAGCGAGGAGGAGCGCTTCTTGTAGTCGGCTGCCGTCGCGGGTGGGGTCGTACGTCTCGAAGGCCGGTTCGCTCCAGTAGGAGTCGAAGGTGGCCTCGAACTTCTTTAAGACGGCCGGCGTGGCTACTGAGGAGAGGCGGACGTTCCATTCGAGCCCGTCGAGAAGCGCCGTCTTGGAGAGGTTGGAACTGCCGACGTAGGCGGTGTCGTAGCCGCTGTTGCGCCGGAACAGCCAAGCTTTCGCGTGGAGACGGGTTGACCGTATCTCGTAGTTGACCTTGACCTCGGCGTTGAACTCTTCCACGAGTCGGTCCAGGGCGCGTCGCTCGGTGGCGCCGATATAGGTCGTCGTGATGACGCGGATCGGCACGCCTCGATCACGGGCTGCCGCTAGCGACTCCTCCAGAACGCGGAGGCCGTGCCACTTCACGAAGGCGCAGAGCAGGTCGACGCGGTCTGCGGTGGCCAGCTCGGCGCGGAGCTCGAAGCCGAGGTTGGGGTCTTCTGGGGAGTTGGTGATGAGGGCCGTCTCGGAGAGCGGGGTGGCTGGGCGTACGGAGTAGACGCCCGGGGCCTGCTGCTCGGCGATGGCGATCAACTGACGAGGGCCGTCCGCGATGAGATCGACCCACTGCTTGGCCCCGTCGAGACTGCTGATGGATTCGAGGATGTGGTTGGCTGCGGCGACCTGCTCGGCGGGCTTCAGGGTGAGGAAGACCTGCTGGACCGTCTCGGCGATGTGGCGGGCGAGCACGTGAGGTGAAGAGTGCTCGCCGACCGTCTGCTTGATGGCTCGCCACGCGTCGGTGTCCAGCACCTCAAGCTGGGCTTCGAGTCGAGACGTGATCAGTCGCTCGTACAGACCGAGCACCGGCGTTGCTTGGTCTCGAAGGCGATCAACCATCGCAGCCCCTCCGCATCACGGTAAGTGGTGCTGCAGTTGTATCAACCACCTCGGACACTGGGTGGGGACTGGCGGCCGAAGGGAGGGTGTTGCCTGGATGAGCTAGGTCATGCAGCGCTGAGGCTGAACGTTTCGCCGTCGCGCCAGATCACCGAGGCACCCGACAGATTGCACAGCTCGATGAGGTCTTCGCGGGGGCGCGAGGGCAACAGCACAGCCAGTGATGGAGTGGGCTTGATGTAGCGGCGGTAGTCGTAGAGCTGCCCTATGGCCATGCGTATGGCCTCTCGGGTCACACTCCCCTTGGCCTCGATGAGGACGTTGTCGGTCGTGTCGTGCAGATCGGTGAACAGAGGCTTGGCCTCACCAGCTGGGGTGATCTTCTTCCGCGTCACGGTGTGGCCTTGCCCCTCCAAGTGGCCTTTGTACTTCGCGACCAGTGGGGCCTCGCGACGTTCTGCCTCACGCTCTTCGCTCTTGGGGCTGATCACCATGCGCTCGGTGTGTTGCTTCTCGATGTCGACGTCTTCGACGACGTCGTCGTCGGTCGGTGTGAGAGCGATCTTTTCGCCCACCGGGGCAGCGGTGCCAAGTGGCTTGAGGCGGAACATGATCACGCTGCGGATCTCGTTCTTCGCGTCAGGCGCATCCGTGTAGTACCAGGCTGAGTCCGTGGCGAGGGTGAACTGTCCCACGTATTCGACGACGCCCCGCGCCACTGAGTCGAACAGGTGCAACGCACGCCCAGCCTGCTCATGCTTGAGAATGGCCAGGTTCCCTTGAGTCATCTCTTGGTCGCCTTTTTGGCCTTCTCCGGCGTAGTGGTAACAGCCGTCCGTACCCCAGCCGTCGAAGTAGCCAACCTTGCGTCCCCTGCTGGGGTTGCTGAACAGGAAGATGTTGGTCTTACTTGGGGCGATCCCACGCTGGCGGTTACCCCCGTAGCGGTCCTGAAGTGCAGTCCGCTTGAGCTGCTGGCCAGGAGTGATGTCCCACATGGGTCCCCCAAGATCCGTGATCGTGGTCGACCCAAAGATTAGTCATATGAACGTATTGATCGGGATGGGGGTGTCACATCACGGCTGCCCCTGCGGATACGGCGGCTGATGGGCCGGCGGCCAGGCCGGATAGCCGTACGGGGTCGGCTGGGCGTACGTGGTGTGTGGCGCGTACGCGGTCTGGGGTGGGGTGGGCCAGTACGGCGGGGGCATCGTGCCCGGGTGGGGGCGGGGGACTCGGCGGCGGGGGAGGGGGACGGAGAGGGCGGCGTGGGCCAGGGCCGGTTGGGCGGTTTCGCGGTGTTGCCAGAGGCGGTCCAGGAGCTCGCCCTCGCGGGTGGTGAAGTCGGGGCCCGCCGTGCCGAGGTAGGCGCGGTGGCGGAGGAAGGCGAGTGAGGTGGCGGTCGCGGTGTAGTCGGCGACGGTGCGGGCCGCGGCCGGACCCTGGGTGCGGCGGGCGAGGTCGCGGGCTATGCCGCGGGCGCGCATGGAGGAGAGGGCGATGGGCTCGGGTGGGGTGAGCCAGCCGGCGGCCTGATAGGTGGTGAGCTGGGTGCGTATGGTGCGCAGCTGGTTGTTGCGGGACCAGACGGTCAGCCAGGTCAGCAGGCCGAAGACGGGGACCATGAAGAGGGCGTAGACGGCGAGGAAGCCGTAGCCGCCGAAGGTGGCGGAGCCGTTCCAGAGGCCGTGCAGGACCATGGCGCCGAGCAGGCCGGCGAGGGGGACGAGGACGCGGCGCGCCCGTTGGTGCCGGGCGGCCGCGGCGGCTATGCCGAAGCCGATGCCGGTGGCGGCGGTGAAGAGGGGGTGGGCGAAGGGGGACATCACCGCGCGGATGAAGAAGGTCGCGGCGGTGGTGGAGCGGATGCCGGAGTAGCCGTACTCCTGGTCGCTGACGAAGGCCGAGCCGAGGTAGAGGATGTTCTCGGTGAAGGCGAAGCCGGTGGCGGTGATTCCGGCGATGACAACGCCGTCGACGATCCCGTTGAAGTTGCGGCGCCGGAAGAGGAAGAGCAGCAGTACGGCGGCGGCCTTGGCGCTCTCCTCGACGACGGGGGCGACCAGGGTGGCGCCCCAGGCGTCGACGTCGGCCTGGCTGGAGGAGGAGTCGACGACGTTGGTGATCAGCCAATCGGTGGCGAAGCCGTTCGCGATGATGGCGACGAGGGTCGCCGCGCATGCCCCCCAGGCGAAGGCGAAGATCAGGTTCCGCCAGGGTTCGGGTTCGATGCGGTCCATCCAGCGGAACGCGGCGATCAGCAGCGGTACGGGCAGGATGGCCAGGCCCAGGCCCACCAGGAAGCCCTCGGTGCCGGTCTGCTTGCGGACCAGGGCCAGGATGATCAGGCCGGAGAGGGACAGCAGGACGATCAGCGCCGTGGCGCGCAGGGACTTGTTGGCCCACAGCGCGCTCAGCCGGCCGCCCCACGGGCCGCGGCCTGGCGGCGGGTGTGGCCGCCAGTCGCCTCCGGCCGGCGACGCGGACGTGGGGCCGGCCCACGGCTGCTGTCCGTATGCCGTGGCCGGGGGGCCGGGCTGCTGGTGCGGGGGCGGGGACTGGTGCACCTGACGACCCTAACGAACGGCGGAATGGCGGACCGAAGGATTATGCCCAGGTGCCAAAGGGCGCTATGTCTGCGTTATCTCTCGGTGCGGCGGAAGATCAGATCGTGGACCGCATGGCCCTTCTCCAGGCCCTGTCCCTCGAACTTGGTCAGCGGGCGGAAGGCCGGGCGCGGGCTGTAGCCGCCGTCGGGCTGGGTGTTCTCGAAGTGCGGGTCGGCGGTGAGGACCTCGAGCATCTGCTCGGCGTACGGCTCCCAGTCGGTCGCGCAGTGCAGCAGCGCGCCGGGGCGCAGCCGGGTGGCGGCGAGGGCTATGAACTCGGGCTGGATGAGGCGGCGCTTGTGGTGCCGCTTCTTGGGCCAGGGGTCCGGGAAGTAGACGCGCAGCCCGGCGAGGGAGGCGGGCTCCAGCATCTCGCGCAGCAGGATGATCGCGTCGCCGTTTGCCACCCGGATGTTGGAAAGGTCTTTCCGCTCCGCGAGAGCGAGCAGATTGCCCTGGCCGGGGGTGTGGACATCGGCGGCCAATATGCCGGTGCCGGGGTCGGCGGCCGCCATCTGGGCGGTGGCCTCGCCCATGCCGAAGCCGATCTCCAGGACGACGGGCAGGTCCGGGTCGCCGAACAGCTCGCCGAGGTCGATACGGGAGAGGCCGTCGATGTCCAGGCCCCACTGGCCCCACAGGCGGCGCAGCGCCTCGCCCTGGCCCAAGGTCACCCGGCCGCGGCGGGGGCGGAACGAGCGGATGCGCCGTTCGTGGTGCGAGCCGGCGGGGTCGGCCAGCGGGCCGCCCGGGAACATCGGCTCGGCGCGACGGTCGCGCGGGGACGGGTGAGGGGACGCGGACGGGGACGGGGACGGCGGCAGCGTGCGCTCCGGGCGGGGAGCGGGGGTGGTGGGGCTGCCGGTGGTGGGACTGCCGGTGGTGGGGGCTTCGGCCGTCGGGTTTTCGGCGGTGTGGTTCTCGGACACAGTGCTTTGATTCTACGGGCCCAGGCAGCAGCGCCCGGGCCCCTCATGCCCGAGCCCGAAGTGCCCGGGCCCCAGCGCTCAGGCCCCAGCGCTCAGGCCCGCATGCCCGACCGTTCAGCGCCCGACCGTTCAGCGCCCGGGCCCAGTGCCTGGGCCCCAGCGCCCGGGCCACGCCTCACAGCCGCTCCAGCACCCGCCTCGCGACCTCCCGCCCGATCGGCAGCGATGCCGTCGCCGCCGGCGAGGGCGCGTTCAGCACATGGACGACGCGGGGGGACTCCTTGATCAGGAAGTCGTCCACCAGCGTGCCGTCGGGCAGCACCGCCTGGGCGCGCACGCCCGCCGGGGCCGGTATCAGGTCGTCGGCCGTGACATCCGGCAGCAGACGGCGGACGGCGTCGGTGAAGGCGCCCTTGGACAGCGAGCGGCGCAGCTCGCCCGCGCCGTAGCGCCAGTGGCGGCGGGCTATCCGCCAGGAGCCGGGGTACGCCAGCGTCCCGGCCAGCTCGCGCGGGCGGACCGTCTGCCAGGTGTAGCCCTCGCGGGCGAGGGCCGGCACCGCGTTCGGCCCGATGTGGACGGAGCCGTCGACGCCGCGGGTCAGATGGACGCCGAGGAAGGGGAAGGCCGGGTCGGGGACGGGGTAGACCAGGCCGCGCACGAGGGAGGCGCGCGAGGGGACCAGCTCGTAGTACTCGCCGCGGAAGGGGACGATCCGCATGCCGGGGTCGTCGCCCGCCAGCCGGGCGATCCGGTCGCAGTGCAGACCGGCGCAGTTGACCAGGGCGCGGGCCCGCAGCACCGTGCCGTCGCCCGTACGGACCGCGACCGCCGACGGGCGCCGCCCGATGGCGTGCACCCCCGCCCCGTACCGCACCGACGCCCCGGCGTCGCTCGCGAGGCGGGCCAGCCGGGCCGCCACGGCCTTGAAGTCACAGATGCCCGTCGTGCCCACATGGATGGCGGCCAGGCCGCGCACCCATGGCTCGTGCTCGGTGAGCTGGGCGGGGCCGAGCTCGCGGACCGGGATCCCGTTCTCCCGGCCGCGCTGGACCAGGGCGTGCAGACGGGGCAGCTCCGCCCGCTCCGTCGCCACGATGAGCTTGCCGGTCACCTCATGGGCGATGCCGTGCTCGGCGCAGAACTTGACCATCTCCGCCGCGCCCTGGGCCGCGAACCGCGCCTTCAGCGACCCGGGGCGGTAGTAGATGCCGCTGTGGATCACGCCGCTGTTCCGCCCCGTCTGGTGGCAGGCGGGGCCGGCTTCCTTCTCCAGGACGGTCACCCGGGTGCCGGGCGAGGCGCGCGTGATCGCATACGCCGTCGACAGGCCGACGATCCCGCCCCCGACCACCAGCACATCGCAGTCCAGCGCCCTCACGTCACCTCACCTCCCCACGCCGCGCACATTCCACTCACCCAACTCGATGACTATCATGACCCGCGCCACTGACAGCCATCAGAAACCCGCGTCACCTGCCACTCTGCCGGTACCGAACGATCACGGCAGATGATCGCGTGCTCCGCCTCACCACCACGTGATCAGGCTGCCGGGCCGGAGCCGTCAGCCGTCCGGCCCGTCACGCCGCCCCATCACGCGTCACCCCCATCACGCGTCACCCCCATCACGCGTCACCCCCATCACGCGTCACCCCCGTCACGCGGTTTCCCCCGCCACGCCGCCCCCTTCAGGCGTCACGCCGGTGCCATCAGCAGCGGCCGCGCCCGCTCCCGCAGTTCGGCGACGCGCGGCTCGTCGCGGTAGGCCTCCAGGCGGTGCATCAGGTCCCGTACGTACTCGGTGGTGCGCGCGGACGATATCCGGTTGGCGACCTCCACCGCACGGGCGCCCGCCGCGCACGCCGCGTCCAGATTGCCGGACTCCAGTTCGGCCACGGCGGACACGACGAGCCGCAGCCCGTGGGAGCGGACGAACTCCTCGGTGGGCCGGGCCAGCGCCTGCTCCGTGAACCGCCGCACCTGGCGCGGCAGTCGGAGGTCGCGGTAGCACTCGGCGGCGTCGGCGGCGAACCGCTCGTGCGAGTAGAAGTCCAGCCAGGACGGGTCGGGATCGCCCGAACGGGACCGCTCGAGCCAGCCCTCCGCGGACTTGAGCGCCGCGCCGCAGGCCGGCCCGTCCCCGGCCTTGGCCTGGGCGCGGGCCTCGACGAGGCGGAAGAAGCTCATGGTGCGGGCGGTGGCCAGGCCGCGGTTGCGCTCGACGGCGGCCTGGGCCAGGTCCACGCCTTCGTCGGCGAAGCCCCTATAGGTGGCCTGGAGGCTCATGGAGGCCAGCACATAGCCGCCCAGGGGCACGTCGGCCGCGGCGCGCGCGAGGCGCAGCGCCTGGATGTAGTAGCGCTGGGCGGCCTCCTGCTGGCCGGTGTCGAAGGCCATCCACCCGGCGAGCCGGGTCAGTTCGGCGGTGGCGCCGAACAGGGAGCGGCCGACCTCGTCGCTGTACGAGCCGAGCAGCAGGGGCGCCGCGTCGACCCGCAGGCACTCGGGCACCATCGACGAACGCCAGTCGCCGCCGCCGTACTTGGAGTCCCACCGGCGCGCATCCACAGCGGCCTCGCGCAGCTTGGTGACGTCGCTGTGCCCGACGCGCTGCGGTAAGCCGTCCAGGCCCACGCTGCCCTCGGCGTCCTTGGGCTCGCGCGCGACCGACGGGTCGGCCGGGGTGATCAACCAGCGGGACGCGGGCGTGGCATATGCGCTGACCGCGAAGGATCCGGCCAGACTCTGCCAGATCCCGCCCCCACCGCGCCGACCCGCCAGATCCAGCCGGTAGAGCTCGGTCGCCGAGCGCACGGCCTGGCCGATGTCGCGCGGGAAGGCGAGGCCGACCTCGGGCGCCGGATCGGCGTCGGCGAGCCCGATCTCATGGAGTGGTACGGGCCGCCCGAGTTTGCTCCCGATCGCGGCCGCAATCAGATGGGGCGCGGCGCCTTGGGGCACCATGCCCTTCGAGACCCAGCGGGCCACGGACGTCTTGTCGTAGCGAAGGGTCAGGCCGCGCTGGGCTCCGAGGTCGTTGACTCTTCGCGCCAGCCCGGCATTGCTGATCCCCGCGAGGGCGAGAACGGTGCCGAGCTTCTCGTTCGGCCCGCGTGGCTCCCTGGTCATGCGTACCCCTCGACAGCACCGACGGCCGCCCCGGCATAGGCACGGGGCATTCGTAAACCCAGCGTAGTTCGCCGGATCCCGACCGTTAAGAGGTGGTGTCCCGGATGGCGAGATTCTTGTACGAACGGACGTGCGGAGCGTCGTGTGTGCTCCTGCTGTGTGTGGCTGTGCGCCTGTCCGTGCGCTCTGTCTCAGGGTTCGCGGGAACGTTTCGATGGATCCTGCGTGGGTCGGCCCGCTGTACGGAATCAGTGGGCTGGGGGACGCCGCCGCCTCATTCCCCGCGGGCGGCGGAGCGGTCCGGGAGGCGGATGCCGCCTCCCGGACTGACGTAACGTCAGGTGGGATACGGGGGCGAGGACTTCCGGCCGGGCTGTCGTCGGGGCGCCGCCGGGATGCCGCCAGGCGGTCGTAAACCGCCGCGAGATTTCCGTAAGTTCATCAAGAACACTACGGAAATTTGGCCGAATATCGCCGGTCCACACCTGCCGTCGCCCTGTGTGGAGCTGATCACGGCCGGGCTCCCGCGCCGGGCCGGGGAGGGGAAGGTCCGGCGCGGCAGTCCTCCCTGCGGCGTCCTGCGCGTTCCTGCGGCGTTCCTGCGGTATTCGGCGGCGTTCCTGTGGCGTTCCTGCGGCGTTCAGTGCCTACGCCCTGCGCCGACGACTGCGCCCCGCGCCCGACGGCTCGTACGCCTCGTACGGCTCGTACACCTCGTTCCAAGCGCGCCTCACGGGCGCCTAATTGGCGCCTCTGCGCCCTTGCGCGCCCCTTTGCGCCCCTCTCATGGCAGCATGGGACACGGCGGAGCGGTCCGTCGCGCCGACGACGGTTCCCGCGTGCGCGTCCGCGTGCTTGGCGGGATCACGTCTTGTGATCAACCCTGTTGTTCCTGTGGTCGACTGTGGTCAAAGGACATCCAGGAGATCCATGTAGTTGTCCGGTTCGATGCCGAAACCGTCGACGTGCTGTGCATGATGGCACCTACTTTCTTGGTTGCCTTGTTTGCCCACACCCTGTGGAGGCGCGATGCGGTGGTTGGTGGGTTGGAGCAGTACCGCATCGGGGCCAGACCCCTCGCAGGGCCGCGCGGTCCAGCCGGTCGGCGCCCATCTCCTGTGGTCGGACCCGGATCCGCTGTGGGCGGTCGGCGACTGGCGGCCCGACGAGGTACGCGTCGTCCAGGCCGACCCCTTCTCCCGCCTCGCCGTCTTCGGCTGCTGCGGCGCCTCCGACGAGGAGCTGCGCGTCGGCCTGTTCGCCGCCCGCGGCGGCGCCCTGCGCCATCTCACCGCCTGGTCCGGCAGCTACACCGCCGTCGCCCAGATCGGCCGCCGCACCACCATCGTCGGCGACCTGGCCGGCGCCCGGCCCGTCTTCCACACGGACTGGGGCGGCGGCACCGCGTACGCCACGGCCGCCCTTCCGCTCGCCGACCTCATCGAGGCGCAGCTCGACGTCAGCCACCTCGGCGCGCTCCTGGCCTGCCCCGACGCCCCGGAGGCGATGGGCGACGGCACCCCGTACATGGGCGTCAGACGGGTGCCCCCGGGACACGCGCTGATCCTGCGCGACGGGGCCCGCGACATCGTCGGCTACGAGCCCACCGCCTCGCTCGCCGTCGCCGCGCCCCAAGTGGACCAGGAAAAGGCCGTGGACGGCGTACGGGACGCCCTCGTGGAGGCCGTACGGGCCAGGCTCACCGCGCCCCGCCACGCCCCCGACACCAGCGGCGGCCTCGACCCCGGCCCGGTCCCCGGCATGGGCCCCGCCGAACGGCGCGCGGCCCGCGGCGCACCCGCGCCCGGCATCGGCGCCGACCTCTCCGGAGGCAGCGCCTCCGCCACCCTGGCCCTGCTGGCCGCCGGACTGCCCGGAATGCCCGGCACCCTCCTCGGCCACGGCGCCGAAGCGGGCGAACGCCTCCTCGCCGTCACCTTCAACGACCTGGCCACCGCGGGCGGCGCCCGCGCCCGCGAGGCCGAGCTGGAACGGGCCGGCACCATCGCCGCCAACCCGCGGCTGCACCACGTCGTCGTCACCGCGGGCGAGGAAGCGCTCCCCTACGCCGCCCTGGACAGCGGCCCGCTCACCGACGAACCCGGCCCCTCCATCGTCAGCGCCGAACGCCACCGCCGCCGGCTCGTCGCGGGCAGCGCGGACCACTTCGTCGGCCACGGCGCCCGCCAGGCGCTCGACGCCCACCCGGCGCGCCTCGCCGACCTGCTCCTCGACCGAAGACGCCGCCACCTGCTGCGCCCCGCCACCGCGCTGGCGAAGGCCGACGGGCCCTCCGGCCACTCCTTCTTCGTGCCCTTCACGGTCTACCGGGCGGCGCGCAAACTCGCCCGTACGTCCTACCGGGACGGCGTCGAGGACGCCGCGAGCCGCCTCCTGGAACGGCGCTTCACCGACGACGGCAGCGGAGGGCGCGACGGCGGCAGGTCCGGGCCCGGGGTCGTCTCCGCCTCCCTCGCCGCGCTCGCCTGGTGCCGGCCAGGACCCGCCGCCCGCTGGCTCACCGGCGAGGCGCTGGCCGAGGTGTCGCTGCGCCTGGAGGAGGCCGCGGCCCGCCCCGTCACCCTGCGCCGCCCCGGTGAGCGGCGCGCCGACGCGGCCCTGGCCAGGCACGCCGCCGACCACCGGGTGTTCGAGCAGGCGGCCGAGGTGCGCAGCCAGCGCCTCCACGCCCCCTTCCTCGACAACCAGGTCGTACGGGCCTGCCGCGCGCTCCCCGAAGCGCTACGGGTGCAACCCGGGGCGCGTGCGGCCACGCTGCGCGCGGTCCTCGCGGGGGCGGGCATCCGCGATCTGCCACCCGGCTGGGGAGCCACCTCCCACGCCGCCCACGCCGCCGCCGTACGGACCGGGCTGCGCGCCTGGGTCGGCGAGGTTGTCAACCTCTTCGACGCGCCGCTGCTCGCCGACGCGGGCCTGGTCGAGGCCCGCGTCGTACGCAAGGCGCTGCGCGCGGCGGCGGAAGGGGAGCGGCTGCCCCTGGACGGGCTGGCCGAACTCGTCTCCACGGAGGTCTGGCTGCGGCGGCTGCTGGCCCGGCGCGGCACCTGCTGGACGGGGACGGCGGCGCCGCGGCAGCGGGCGGTGGCGGGGGGAGTGGTGCCGCGGCCGAGCCTGTAGGGCTGCGGGTGGGGGTGTGGGTGTGCGGTTATGGGTGTGTGTGGGTGTGGTGCTGCGGTTTGCCCTGGGGCCGTGGGTCCGGCCCGGACCGGGTAACGGCACGCCAATTGACCACGTGTTCGTATGGTCCGACCGCTGACCCGAGGACAATGACCCCGTGCGGTATCTGATCCTCGGCTCGGCCGAAGCACGCGACGACAACGGGAACCCCCTGCCACTGGGCGGTTCCCGTCTCCGCGCGCTGCTCACCGCGCTCGCCATGCGCGCCGCCCGCCCCGCCCCCGTGGCCGTGGACGTCCTCATCGACGAGGTGTGGACCCACGACCCGCCCCAGGACGCACCAGCCGCGCTGCAGGCGCTCGTGGGCCGCCTGCGCAGGGCCATCGGCCGGGACGCGGTGGTCTCCTCGCCCGGGGGCTACCGCCTCGCCACCAACGGCCGCCAGGACGTCGACCTCCTCCACTTCGAGGCGCTGGCGCAGCACGGCACGCGGGCCCTCGGCGCCGGTGACGCACAAGCGGCGGCCGACGTGCTGCGGCAGGCGCTCGCGCTGTGGCGCGGCCCCGCGCTGGCCGATCTGCCGGACCGGGAGGCCGCCGCCGCCCGCCCCGAGGCGCTGCGGCTCACCGCGCTGCACCGCCGTATCGACGCCGACCTCGCGCTCGGCCAGGCGGCGGACGTCATACCGGAGCTGCGCGAGCTCGTCATGGACCACCCGCTCGACGAGACCTTCCACGCGCAGCTGATCCGCGCCCTGCACGCGTCGGGCCGCCCGGCCGACGCGCTCGCCGCGTACGAGGCGGTCCGCCGTACGCTCGCCGACCACCTCGGCACGGACCCGGGCGCGGACCTCAAGGCGCTGCATGGGTTGTTGCTGTCCGGGGGGCCCGTGCCGCCCTCGGCGGGCACGGGTTCTGCGGCCGTACGGCACGCCGGCGGGCCGACCGGCCCGGTAGGCGACGGCGGCTCTGGCGGTGGCGGCGGTGGCGGCGAACGGGGGGCGGCGCGCGGCCCGGAGGCGACCTTTGGGGCGGGCGCCGGCTACGACGGTCGTGACCTTGGTGGGGAGGCGGCCGGGGCGTCCTCTTCTGGCGACGAGGCGAGGCACGGGCCGTACGGTCCCGCGGCGCCGCACGTGTCGGAGCCGACCCGTGTCGCGCACACCGGCCGCGTGCCCGAGGCGCCCCACGGTCCGAGGACGCCGGGCGGGATCCCCGGCGACGACCGGCTCACCGCCGGGGATCCCGCCCGTGAACCCCATACGGCTCCTGGTTCAGCGGCGGCGGGCGGGGCTGCGGTGCCTCGCGCCCCGGAGTCAGTCGGCGGCGCGGCGGCGGGCCGTGGGGGAGCGGGCGCCCTGGGGCCGTACGCCGAGCGCGGTCCTGAGACGTCCCAGGATGGCGGGCCGGCCGCTGGGTTCGCCGCCCCCCACGTGCCTGAGGCCGCTCACGGCAATGGGCCGACCGCCGGGTATGCCGCCCACGTGCCTGAGGTCGCTCATGGCAGCGGGTCGGCCGCTGGGTACGCCGCCCACAGGCCCGAGGGCACCTACGGCAGCGGCGCGGCAGCCGCCGTCCACGGCGCCCGCGCCCCTGAAACCGGCCCCGACATGGCCCCTGCCGGCGCCCCGCACGCGCCGCCGAACGGCGGACCGGGACCGGGCGGGCCGCAAGGCGGCGGCTTCCGTCCGCGCGGGAACCTCCGGGCGCGGCTCACCAGCTTCGTCGGCCGGCAGAGCGAGATCGGGGACCTCCACGGGGATCTGCGTGGCGCTCGTCTGGTCACGCTCACCGGCCCCGGCGGCTCTGGCAAGACCCGGCTCTCCGAGGAGGCCGCCTCGACCGTCACAACTGCCTACCCCGACGGGGTTTGGGTCGCCGAGCTCGCCAAGCTCGACCATCCCGCCGCCGTCCCGGGGGCTGTCCTGAGCGCCGTAGGCGACCGTGAGACGTCCCTGCTCGCCACCGGGCTGGAAGGGCGAATCGGCCCGGCGGACGGCGCCGACCCGACCGCACGCCTCGTCGAGCTCTGCGCGCACCGCCGTCTGCTGCTCCTGCTCGACAACTGTGAGCACGTCATAGACGCCGCGGCGCGGCTCGCCGAGACGCTGCTCGCGCACTGCCCTGGGGTGACCGTGCTGGCCACCAGCCGGGAGCCGCTGGGCGTGCCGGGCGAGACCGTACGGCCTGTGGAGCCGCTTCGGCCCGCGCCCGCCCACCAGTTGTTCGCCGAGCGTGCCGCGGCCACCCTGCCGGGGTTCGCCCCGGCACGGGACGCGGACACGTCGGCCGCGGTCGCGGAGATCTGCCGTCGGCTGGACGGTTTGCCGCTGGCGATCGAGCTGGCGGCCGCGCGGCTGCGGCTGTTGACCCCGCGCCAGATCGCCGACCGGCTCGACGACCGCTTTCGGCTGCTGACCAGCGGCAGCCGGACCCTGCTGCCACGCCAGCAGACGCTGCGGGCCGTCGTCGACTGGTCCTGGGACCTGCTCGACGAGCGCGAGCGCACGGTGCTGCGCCGGGCGTCGGTGTTCGCGGGCGGATGGGGGCTGAGCGCGGCGGAGGCGGTGTGCGCGGACGCGCCGCCTGCCGCCGACGGGCCTGCCGCCGACTCGTCTGCCGCCGACCGGCCTGCTCGTCCCCACGAGCACATAGCCCCCGGCGATGTGCTCGATCTGCTCGGGGCGCTGGTCGACAAGTCGCTCCTGGTCGTCGACCACCCCACGGCGGACCGGACCCCCGAGGACCCGTCCCTGGAGGGCCCAGCCTCAGAGGTCCCGCACCCCGGCGATCCAACCGGCACCACGGCCGCGGCTGCCCCCTCCGAGGTCCGTTACCGCATGCTGGAGACGATCCACGAGTACGTCGGCGAGCGGGCCGTCGAGGACCCCGCCGCCCGGGCCGACCACGCCGCCGCCGTCGCCCGCCACACCACCCACTTCCTCGACTTCGCCCGCACCGCCGAGCCACGGCTGCGCTCCGCGGAGCAGCTTCCCTGGCTGCGCCGCGTCGAGGCGGAACTCGACAACAGCCGAGCCGCTCTGAAGCGCTCCTTGGAGGCGCGCGACGAACAGACCGCGACAGACTTCATCATGGCCATGAGCTGGTTCTGGTGGCTGCGCAACTACCGGGACGAGGGCATCGCCTGGACCCGCGAGGCATTGATCCTCGGCGGCTCCATGGGGCGCGACGACATCTACAGCATGCTCGGTTCGATCCCCGAGGAGGTCCCGCCCGGGCAGGACGGCGTCGACGCGGCCGTCACGCGCTACTGGGACCAGATGGACCTGCGGATCCTGTTGTTCTTCCTGAACGCCGACAACGCCGATGGGCCGACCCTGACCAGCCCCGTGGCCAGGACCGCGGCCCTTCGCATCCGCGATGCCTACATGGGCCACCCCGGCCCGCGCACGGCCCGCTTCCCCGGCATGCTGTGGCCGTTCGCCGGGTTCGTCATCGGCGGCCACACCGGCACGGTCCCGCTGATGAGTGAGGCGGTGGCCCACTGCCGGGCGTACGGCGACGACTGGGCGGTCGGCGTGGCGCTGATGTTCCGTACGCACATAACCATCGACTCGTCGGGCGGTATGAAGAACGCCGAGGCGGACTGGGCGGAGCTGCGGGAGCTGAGCAGACGGGTCGGCGACCGGTGGATGCTCGCCCAGATCGAGACCGCCGCAGGGGAGATGGCCGCGAGCCGTGCCCGGCTCGACGAGGCGCGGGCCGCGTACGAGATGGCGCGACGGCTCGCGCGGGAGATCGGCGCACATACCGAGACGCCGTTCCTCATCACCCGGCTGGCGGATGTGGCGATCAACGACGGGGACCTCGACCGCGCCGAGAAGCTGCTGGACCAGTCGGACGAGGAGGCGGGGCGCCGCGGTTCGGGGGACGTGCAGTCCTTCAACCGCTTGCTGCGCTCCCTGATCGAGCTGCACCGCGGCGATCTGGCCCGGGCGCGGACGCTGTGCGACGAGGCGCGGCGCATCGGGGAGCAGGCCACCCCGCCCCCGCAGTTCTGGATACTCGTGGACGGCATGGACGCCCGCATCACCGCAGACGAGGGCGATGCGCCAAGCGCGCTGCGCAAGGTACGCGACAACCTGAGCAGGGGCATCGAGACTGGCTGCGCGGAGCTCCTGCTGGCCCACCAGGCGGAGGCTGTCGCCCATGCCCTGGTGGGCTGCGACGAGGAGCACCTTGCCGCCCGGCTGCTGGGCGCGGCCGACGCCTGGCGCGGCGAGCTGCAGCGCACCCCGCTCCAGCTGCGCGAGGCCGAGAGGACCGAGGCCGCCGCGCACCGCGCCCTGGGCCGCGAGGCGGCCCAGGCGCTGCGCGCCGAGGGCGCTGGCCTGTCCGTCGAGCAGGTCATCGCCCTGCTCGACGAACTGATGACCGCCGCCTAAGACTTGATCCGTAATTCCCAAAGGGGGTACGGACTGCATCCGGTTCGGCTGGTCCGGGCGCTCCGGCGTGGTCACCTTGCGGTGTCTCATCCGGGGTTGCTCGGGGCCTTTCCGGAGTTCGGTGAGCAGAGGCCCGCAGGCAAGCGGGCTGCCGCAGGTGGTGTGCCGAAGATCCGGCGGTCAGCACCTCACGCGGTTGACTCACACAGGCCGTCTTCTCGGCCGCCACCGAGCATATCGGACCAGCAGGTCGGTGAATTACGGAACGCCTCTTCAGCCCGACCGCTGCCCGGCCCAGGGGCGCGCGTCACCCTGCCGGACGCACGTCACCCCGCAGGGCGCGACCGCAACCCGTCCAGGAGGATGTCCAGCAGCCGTGCCGACGCCGCCGCCTGCTGCACCGCGTCCGGCAGCGAGGGCGCCGCCGTGGCGATCACCAGCAGCACATCGGCCACCGTCACGTCCGGCCGCAGCTCGCCCGCTTCCCGCGCCCGGTCCACCAACTGCCCGACGACCTCCAGCAGCGCCGCGGCGCCCGCGTCGTCAGGGCCGCCCGGGACGACGGGGCTGGGCTGCTCCACCAGCCGCAGCTCCGGCTGCGGAGGGGCTGGCGGGTCGGCTAACCCCACCTGCCGCTGCTGCGGTACCCGGACCGCCGCCTCCGCCTCCACCTCGACCCCGACCCGCAGCACCTGGGGCGGCAGCAGCCGGCCCGCGCCGGAGGCCACCGAGGTGCGCAGGAACCGGGCCAGCGCCGACCATGGCTCGTTCTCCTGGCCGAGGGCGGCGCGCGCCTGGTCGGTCAGCCGGGCGGTCTCCTCCTCGGCTATACGACGGACCAGGACGTCCTTGCTGGGGAAGCGCCGATAGACGGTGCCCACCCCGACCCGCGCGCGCCGCGCGACGTCCTCCATGGGAGCGCCGTACCCCAGCTCCCCGAAGACCTCGCGCGCCGCCCGCAGCACATGCTCGAGATTGCGCTGCGCGTCCACGCGCAGCGGAGTGTTCCGGCCGCCGGCACCGTCCACCGATGCGACGGCTGACGACCAATGAGAACCCTGAAGCTGCATAGTGATCCCCCGGTAATGACGTCTCCCCCCGGAGACTCCCCGCCCAGAACGCCGGGGCAGTCACGACCCCGACGGAGTACGAACATAGTTGAGCGCCGGTCAAGAAAGAAGGGGGTAGGTCCGGACAGATCGACCCCCGTTCGGAGTACCGCACCGCCCGTCACCGCCTCCCCACCCGCCCACCACCTCGCGCCCCCCTACTGACCTGCGCACCTTCCGTACGCTTGACCGAATGGGCGCGGCGGGGCGCGCCGAAACCGCCGGTCACACAATTCGTCGGGCCTGTGGACAAACCGCGGCTGTGCGTGCCTCATGGGAGGGTGAAGGAACCTGCGCGCATTCTCGTTGTCGGCGGTGGCTACGTCGGGATGTACACCGCGCTGCGCCTCCAGCGGAAGCTGAAGCGGGAGCTGGGGCAAGGCGACGTACAGGTCATCGTGGTCGACCCCGAGCCGTACATGACCTATCAGCCGTTCCTCCCGGAGGCCGCGGCCGGATCGATCTCGCCACGCCATGTCGTCGTGCCGCTGCGTCGCATCCTGTCCCGCTGCCAGGTCGTGATCGGCGAGGCCGTGGCGATCAACCACGGCAAACGCACCGCGACGGTCAAAACCCTCGCCACCGCCGAGGAGGGCACCGGCGCGGTCGAGATCCACTACGACGAGCTGGTACTGGCGCCCGGCTCCGTCTCCCGCACCCTCCCGGTCCCCGGCCTGGTCGAGCACGGCATCGGCTTCAAGACCGTGGAGGAGGCCATCGGCCTGCGCAACCACGTCCTGGAGCAGCTGGACATCGCCTCCTCCACCCGGGACCCCGACGTCCGGGACGCCGCGCTCACCTTCGTCTTCGTCGGCGGCGGATACGCGGGCGTCGAGGCGCTCGCCGAGCTCGAGGACATGGCCCGCTACGCCGTCCGCTACTACCACAACATCGCGCCCGAGGACCTGAAGTGGATCCTGGTGGAGGCCACCGGCCGCATCCTCCCGGAGGTCGGGGAGGAGATGGGCAAGTACGCGGTCCGCGAGCTTCGCGGCCGCAATATCGACGTACGGCTGGAGACCCGCCTCGACTCGTGTGTGGACCGGGTCGCGGCGCTGAGCGACGGCTCGCGCTTCCCCACCCGCACCCTGGTGTGGACCGCGGGGGTCAAACCGCACCCCATCCTGGCCTCCGCCGACCTCCCGGTGAACGCGCACGGCCGCCTCAAGTGCACCGCCGCCCTCCATGTGGACGGAGTGGAGCACGCCTGGAGCGCGGGCGACGCCGCGGCGGTCCCGGACCTGACGGCGGAGGAGCCCGGCAAGGAGTGCGCCCCCAACGCCCAGCACGCGCTGCGCCAGTCGAAGGTGCTCGCCGAGAACGTGATCGCCTCCCTGCACGGCCGGCCGCTGAAGGACTACGCGCACAAATACGCCGGCTCGGTGGCCTCCCTCGGCCTCCACAAAGGCGTCGCCCATGTCTACGGGCGGAAGCTGAAGGGCTACCCCGCCTGGTTCATGCACCGCGCCTATCACCTCAGCCGGGTGCCGACCTTCAACCGGAAGGCGCGCGTTTTGGCCGAGTGGACCCTGTCGGGGCTCTTCAAGCGGGAGATCGTCTCGCTCGGGTCGCTGGAGAACCCGCGGGCCGAGTTCAAGCTCGCCGCCGACACAGGCCGCCATCCCGAGGCCAGTTGACGCCAGCCGACGCCGGTTCGGGCCCGTTCGGCCCGTTGGAGCGGAGGCGGGAACTCCGCCCACCCGACCGGCGTCTCACGGATGTCAGTCCGGTCGGTCACACTGGACGTGTGACCATGGGTGGGCTCGTACCTGCAAAGAGTGACAATCGCGAGGATTCGGAAGTTTGCTGCATTCCCCTGGGGGCCGTCCCCCCGCACCCACACCCTTTCCGCACCCCCGCGCCGGCGCGCCGCTCAGCCACAATCTCGCGAGGTAACCCCCGGTGAACTTCACACGCTGGAGCGCCCGGCTTCCCCGAACACAGCGGCGCACCGCCGCCCGGGCCGACCGCGCCGCGCGGCGGCCCCAGCCCGCGGCCGCGGGTGGCGGCAGCGGATCGGTCCCGGCTGCCCGGGGCGAGCGCTCCGACCCCTCGGACCGCGGCGAGCCGCCGCCGGGCGCGGCGGCCCAGGCCGTGGAGGACGGGCTTCCCGCCGCCGTCCCCACCCTCGACGGGCTGTCCGTCCATGACGTCCTCGGCCAGGTCCCGGCGCTGGTCGCCGTCGTTTACGGCCCCGATCACCGCATCGCGTACGTCAACGACTCCTATACGGCCATCTTCGGCGCCCGGACCCCCGGCGCCTCCGCCCGCCAGGCCCTGCCCGAGCTGCAGGAGCTGGGGCTGCTGCCGCTCATGGACCAGGTCCTGCGCAGCGGTCGGCCGCGTACGGTCAAGTCCCGGCGCGTCTCCGGGGCGAGGGCCGGGGCCGCGCCGGGCGCGGAGGCGGCGGCAGCGGGCTCCGGAGCCGGGGCGGGCTCGGCGAGCGCGGGCGGCCGGGTGCGCCACGGCTACTACACCTTCACCTGCTCCCCGATCGAGATGGCCGCCCCGCCACCCGCCCCGCCATCCGCCCCGCCGCCCGCACCGGCCTTGGCCCCGGCTTCTGCCGCTGCTGTCTCCGCGCCCGGCATCACGTCCGGCAGCGCGCCCGAGGCCGAGGCCCATGAGGCCCATACGGGGACCCACGCCGAGGCGGATGCCGAGGCCCATGACGCGACCGCTGCGGATGCCGCCGCCCCGGTGGCCGCGCCAGGTGCGGGCCAGGCGCCGTCGATGCCCGGCCCCAGGGCCGAGCAGCCCCGGCTGCGTGGCGTGCTGGTCTTCGGCGCCGACGTCACCGACCAGGTGGAGGCCGCCGAGCGGCTGCGCGCCAGCGAGCGCCTGCAGCGCCAGGCCGCCGTCACCCTCCAGCGCAGCCTCCTCCCGCAGGAGCTCGAGCAGCCCGACGACCTCAAGGTCGCCGCCACATACCAACCGGGCGGCACGGACGCCGCCGTGGGCGGCGACTGGTACGACGTCATCACGCTCGGCGCCGGCCGCACCGCCCTGGTCATCGGGGACGTCATGGGGCGCGGCGTCCGCGCCGCCGCCGTGATGGGCCAGCTGCGTACCGCCGTCCGCGCGTACGCCCGCCTCGACCTGCCCCCGCACGAGGTCCTGCAGCTCCTGGACGGCCTGGCCGCCGAGATCGACCCCAGCCAGATCGCGACCTGCGTCTACGCCGTCCACGACCCGAACGAGAACCGCCTGGTCTACGCCTCGGCGGGCCATCTGCCGGTCCTGGTCCGCGACCCGGACGGCACCGTGAGCCGCGCCGCAGAGCCCACCGGACCGCCGCTGGGCACCGGCGGCTGGCTGCACACCTCGGCCTCGCTCCCCTTCGGCCCCGGCTCCAGCGCCGTGCTGTACACCGACGGGCTGGTGGAGCGGCGCGACAAGGACATCTACGAGGGCGTCGCCGCGCTGGAGCGCGTCTTCGCGGGCGCCACGGGCACGCCCCAGGTGATGTGCGACCGCCTGATCCGGGCGCTGGGCATCACCGCCGAGCACGACGACGACGTGGCCGTGCTGGTCCTGCAGCACCCCGCCCGCACCGGCCATGACGCCGAGCTGTTCCACAACGCGGCCCTGGATCTCCTCGGCGGTGTGGAGGCGGCTCCTCGGGCGCGGGCGTTCGCCTCCGGCGTCCTCGCCAGCTGGCGCTTCCCCGTAGAGCTGCGCGACCTGGGTGTGCTCGCCGCCAGCGAGCTGGTCGCCAATTCGCTCCAGCACGGCGTGCCGCCGATGCGCCTGCGGCTGCGCCGTACGGACCGCCGCCTGATCATCGAGGTGACGGACGGGGACGAGCATCTGCCGCGCCGCCGCCGCGCAGAGCCGGCGGACGAGGCCGGGCGCGGTATCTCGATCGTCGCGACCATCGCCTCGTCCTGGGGCTCGCGCCGCACACCGGGCGGGGGCAAGGCGGTGTGGTGCGAGTTCGCCCTCCCGGCGGGGTAGACCCCCGCGGCCCAGGGTGAGCGACGGAACCCCGTCCCTCCGGCGGAGGGACGGGGTGAGGGCGAGCGGGGCTCGGGCCTGATACGCGGCTCCGGCGCGACGGCCCGCCACAAGCGCCGGACCGACGGTCGCCACAAGCGCCGGACCGACGGTCGAGGCAGGCGCGGCGCCAGGCCCATGGTCGAGCTGCCGGCCCGACCGTCAGGCCGCGGTGGTCACCGGCTCCACCGCCGCCGACTCCACACGCTGCGCGGGCACGGTCGCCTCCTGGACCCCGCGCAGCGGGTTGTCCTGGCGGGCCGTGAGTCGCCCGCCCAGCCGCAGCGCGAGCGCCGCGATGCCGAGGGAGCAGCCGACGAGCATCACGATGTACGCCACGTACATCCCGGCCCCGGCCATCAGCCCGCCCACCGCCGGGCCGACGGCCAGCGCCAGCTGCTTGACCAGGGCGAACCCGGAGTTGTACTGCCCGACCATGGTCGGCGGCGCCAGATCGGCCACCAACGGCGCGACGGTCGGCGACAGCATCGCCTCGCCGAGCCCGAAGAGCGCGTACGACGAGATGATCGCGCCGGTCGCGACGGCCTGGCTGCCCGGCACCAGACCGGAGGCCCCCGCCGCCAGCCAGGCCACCGTCCAGACGAGCCCGGTCAGCGCGATGACCCGGCTGCGCCGCCGCCCTTCGACCAGCCGGAGCACGACGAACTGCGCCAGCACGATGGCCATCGTGTTCGCCGCCAGGGCGGCGCCGAGCATCGCGGGCGAGATATGGGCGACCTCCACCGCGAACGCCGCCAGCCCCGATTCGAACTGCCCGTAGCAGGCGAAGAACATCACGAAGCCCAGCACACACAGCTGCACCATGGCCCGGTTACGCAGCATGGCTCGCCAGCCGCCCCCGGTCTTCTCTCCCACGGCCGACGCCGGGTCGAGCTTCGAAACCGCGGGCAGCCGTACGGTCGCCACGGCCGCGCCCAGCACCAGAAACATCACCGACTCGATCGCGAACAGCCGGACGAAGCTCGACGGCTCGGAAGCGTCGACCAGCAGCCCGCCGAGCAGCCCGCCGACGCCGAGGCCGAGGTTGTTGAGGAAGAACTGGGTGGCGAAGGCGCGCGACCGGGTGGCCGTGGTCGAGCACCACACGATCATGGTGGCGAGGGCGGGCTGGATCACCGCGATCCCCGCTCCGAGCAGGGCCACCGCCGCGATGACGGACGCCTCGTCGGCGGCCAGCCCCAGTCCCATGGACCCGAAGGCCGAAGCCACGGCACCTGCCAGGGCCACTGGCAGCGGCCCTCGCCGGTCGATCACCCGACCAGTGAAGGGCAGCACGGCCAGCGCCGCGACGGCGAACACCGCGAGCACCATGCCCGCGGTACTCGCGCCCAGGTCCCGCACCTGCGCCACATAGACGAACAGGAACGGAACGGTGAAGCCGTTGCCGAACGCGCTCAGCGCGTTCCCCAGCTGGATCCGGCGCAGCGCAGCGCCCATCGCGGTGGTCACACTCACCTGCCTAGGTCGAAAAAGTTCGATGACGAGTAGGAGAATTTCGAACAGTCGAAGCCTCAAGACTTCAACAGTAAAGTTCGAAGCTAAAGAGTACATGGCGAAGGACTTCAACGCGAATGAGTTACGTGCCATACTGCGCGGCATGTCTGAGACCCCCGGCCCGGCCGAGCCGAGCCTCGAGGAGCAGATCGCGGCCTACCAGCGCGAGTTCCAGGACCTGGACCCGCAGGTGGAGCAGGTCGTCAGCGGCCTCAGCCGGCTCAATCGACGGATGAACGTCGCGTACAGCCGCCAGACCGCGACCCTGGGCATCAGCAACGCCGAGTGGGAGGTGCTGAAGGTCCTCGTCGTCTCCGGAGCCCCGTATCGACTGGGCCCCGGCGACCTCGCCAAGCGGCTCGGCCTCACCCCGGCCGCGATGACCCACCGCATCGACCGCATGGCGAGCGACGGTCTGGTCACGCGCGAGCGCGATGAGGCCAATCGGGTGCGCGTCATCGTGGAGCTGACGGCCGAGGGCCGGGAGAAGTGGCTGGAGGCCATGCGGATGGCGTCCGTCTTCGAGGAAGACCTTCTTCAGGACCTGTCGAGCGACGAGCGCGCGGCGTTCGGCGAGATGCTGATGCGGGTCCTGCGCCGTGTGGAGGAGACCCAGCCGGACGCCGGCGGACGGCTGAGCGACCTGGACTGACATCGCACGCCGGGGGTGTTTGACACGCACCGGGGCGATGCGTAATGTACTCCGAGCTGCCACGGAGCCGTAACGGTTCTTCGGTAGCCGCTCGCGCCACATCGGCGCAAACCACTACTGCACGGCCCCTCATCGGGATGGATTTCGGCGTGCCCGGAATTCGGTCGGGAGGCTCGATTATGAGCCTCGGAGGAAATCCGCTAAAGTAGTGGACACGCCGGAAGGCGCGAAAAACCCCGCTCCAACAGGGGGCCGGAAACGGAATTCGGACCGGGAACGGACCGGAAAGCGGATCTGGTAAGGTTGGAAACACCGAAGGGAAGCGCCCGGAGAAACCGGTGAAACGGTTTCGAAGGAAGCGTCCGTTCCTTGAGAACTCAACAGCGTGCCAAAAGTCAACGCCAGATATGTTGATACCCCGTACGATCGGCCGGTTTCCGGTTGGTTGGACGAGGTTCCTTTGAAGAAAAACACACAGCGAGGACGCTGTGAACAGGCTGGATTATTCCTCCGGCTTGTTCC
>NZ_JBSFMM010000124.1:0-34582 GCF_053599555.1 Streptomyces sp. NPDC000941 | reverse complement strand
CCGACGCCGCGCCGCGGCCGAGACCCCCGCCGAGGCCGCGTCCCGGCGGCGGGTCGACGCCGCGGTCGCGGCGGCCGTGCTGGCCGTGCAGTGCGGGCTGGCGCTGTTCGCGCATGTGGACGGCAACCGCCGGCTCGACGCGCTCGGGTGGGCGCTGCTCATCGGCAGCGCCGTGGCGCTGATCGGGCGCCGGCACAGCCCGATGCTCGTCACCGTGGCGGTCGTCCTCATGGTCGGGCCGTACCACGCACTGAACTATGAGCACGTCGCCGTCGTCCCGGCCGGGCTCACCGCCCTCTACACCCTCGCCGTCCTCGGCCCGCCGCTGCGCTCCCTGCTCACCGTCACCTTTGTGATCGGGCTCATGGTGACGATCATGTCGTGGGGCGGCAGACCCCATGGCGCGGTGGACATGCTGCGCACCTCCGGCTGGGTGCTGTCGGTCGTGTTGGTCGGCGAGGCCGTACGGATCCACCGCGCGTACATCGCGGCGATCGTCGAACGGGCCGAGCGCGCCGAGCGGACCCGCGAGGAGGAGGCCGCCCGGCGGGTCGCGGAGGAGCGGCTGCGGATCGCCCGCGATCTGCACGACCTGCTGGCGCACAGCATCACGCTGATCGGCGTCCAGACCTCGGTCGCCGCCCATGTCCTGATCGCCGACCCCGACCGGCTCGACCGCGGGACGTTGGCCAAGGCGCTCGACTCCATCTCCGACACCTGCCGCGACGCGCGCGCCGAGCTGCGGGCGACCTTGCAGGTGCTGAGGGCGGGGGAGGGCGGCGAGGCCGGGGAGGCGGACGGGGCCGACGGAGTCGGTACGGGGCCGCCGCCCGGGCTCGCCGGTCTTGCCGACCTGGCGGCGGCAGCGGAGGCCGCGGGCGTACGGGTGCGGCTGACCGTCGACGTGGACGAGGCGGACCTGTCGCCGGCCGTGGGTGCGGCCACGTACCGCATCGTGCAGGAGGCGCTGACGAACGCGGTACGCCATGCGCCCGGCACCCTGGTGCGGCTCACCGTGGCGCGGGAGGGGGCCGGCGGCCTGTGCGTCGCGGCCGTGGACGACGGTCCGCCTGGTCTGTCGGGTCCCTCGGGTCCCTCGGGTCCCTCGGGTTTCTCCGACGACGGTCCGCCTCCGTCCACGGCCGAGGACCCCGACCGACCGCAGGGCTACGGCCTCGTCGGCATGCGCGAACGCGCCCGCAGCGTGGCCGGAACCCTGACCGTCGGGCCGCGCCAGGACGGCCCCGGCTTCGCCGTGACGGCCGTCCTCCCGTACGGCAGGTCAGCGTGGGAGCGCGCGGCGCCGCCCCCACCCTCGCTCCCCACATCACGAACAGAGGGAACCGCATGAGCGCGACGAAGCCGACCCCGAGCGCCCCCATCAGGGTGCTGCTCGCCGACGACCAGACGCTGGTACGCGCGGCCTTCGCCATGCTGATCGAGTCGGCTCCCGGTATGGAGGTCGTCGGACAGGCGGGCACGGGCCGGGAGGCGGTCGAACTGGCCCGCACCGCCCGCGCCGACCTGGTCGTCATGGACATCCGCATGCCCGATCTCGACGGCATCGAGGCGACCCGCCGCATCGCCGCCGACGACGATCTCGCCGGGGTCCGGATTCTCGTCCTGACCACGTACGACACCGATGACCACATCGTCGAGGCGCTGCGCGCGGGGGCCTCCGGGTTTCTGGTGAAGGACACCCGGCCCGCCGATCTGCTGGACGGGATACGGACTGTGGCGGCCGGCGAGTCCCTGCTGTCTCCTGGTCCGACCGCCCGCCTCATCGCCCGCATGCTGCGCCTCCCGGCCGCCCCGCCGCCCGCGGCCCTGGCCGCCGCGGGGCTCGGCGCCCTGTCCGAGCGGGAGCGTCAGGTGCTCACCCTCGTCGCCCGTGGCCTGAACAACGCGGAGATCGCCGAGGCGCTCGGGCTGTCGCCGCTGACCGCCAAGACCCATGTCAGCCGCATCATGGGCAAGCTGGACGCCCGTGACCGGGCCCAACTGGTCATCGCGGCCTATGAGTGCGGCCTGGTCACCCCGTCCCGCTCCGAGGCGCCCTGACCGGCGGACCGAGACGGTCGGGTCAGGACCGGCGGCTCAGGCCGCGTGCTCGCGCCAGGCGTAGGGCGCGAGCTGTTCGTCCAGCGGCGCGTCGACCAGCCGGTTGGCCAGGGTCGACATGGTGTAGGCGCCGATGCCCAGCACCACTTCGAGGGCGTTGCGCGGGGTGTGGCCGTGCGCGAGGAAGGCGTCGAGGGCGTCGGGGCCGACCGCCCCCGCGCGGTCCAGGACCTCGATGGTGAAGACCCGTACGGCCTCGAGCCGTTCGTCGGCCAGGGGCCGCCGTTCCCGCAGGGCCGAGGTGAGTTCGGCGTCCGCGCCGAGCGTGGCGAGCTTGCCGGTGTGCATGGCGACGCAGACGTGGCAGGCGTTGCGGGTCGCGACGGTGAGGATGACCACCTCGCGCGCCAGCGGGTCCAGGGTCGTCGTCTCGAACAGCCCGCTGAGCTTGAGGAAGCCGTCCAGCAGCTGGGGCGCGGTGGCCAGCCGCCCGACGGGCGCCGGAAGGTAGCCCAGGCGCCGGGACACGGCTTCCATGAGGCCGCGCGAGGCGGCCGGGGCGGACTCCGGGGTGTGATCGACGAACGGGGTGGACGGGTGGGTGGGCATGACGGATCCCCCTGACCTAGGATGGACAACGTGGTTGTCGAAAAAGTAAACCAGGTTGTCGAGTTGCGCAATGGCCGATGAGATCCAGCGCATGCCGCGCGCCCAGGAACGGCCCGGCTACGAGCTGCCTCTGCTGCTGTTCGCCGGATTCCGGTCGATCATCGATCAGTTGCACGCCGAGTTGGCCCGCCAGGGCCACCCGGACGGCCGCGCCGCCTACGGCTTCGCCATGCAGGCCATCGGCCGCGACGGGGCCACCGCCAGCGAGCTCGGCCGACGGCTCGGCGTCTCCAAACAGGCCGCGGGCAAGACGGCCGACCGCCTGGAGGCGCTGGGCTACGCCGTCCGGGCCGACGATCCGGCGGACGGCCGGCGCAAAGTCATCCGGCTGACCCCGCGCGGCCTGGACGCGCTGGCCAAATCGGCCGCCGTCTTCGAGGAGTTGCGTGCCCAGTGGGCCGCGGCGCTCGGCCCCGAGCGGCTGCGCGACCTGGAGGACGACCTGAGTGTCATGGTGCCGCCCAGCGGCTTCCGCCTCGATGCGGCCGGGTGGTTCGGCCCCTGAGTCCATCGCCGCTGGCGCGGGCCACCAGTTTCCGCATCATGTCGGCGCCCGCCACGACGGCGGCGAGGTGCAGCACCGTGGCAACGGCAAGGTTCTCCGGCTGCGTGACTTCGGACGGGTGGGCCAGCGAAACGGACAGTGTGACCGGCAGTTTCCAGCCACTCCAGGCGAACAGCGAGCCCGAGCCGAGCCAGCCGAGCGCCATCGGGAGCCAGCGGGGCAGCCGGGCCGGGCGTGCCCGGACGAGCGCCCAGAGGGCGGCGGCGCCGGCCAGCGCCCACCCCGCGCCCATACCGGTCAGCAGGTAGCCGCTGCCGGTCCGCTCGGCCGGATGCGCGATTCCCAGGGTGCCGCCGGCCGCCCAGTACAGCCAGACCAGCCCGACCACGGCCGCGACGACGGCCGACCACGGCGGCGTACCGGCACCGCTACCAGTACTGGCACCTTCACCGTCCCCGACGCGCCCGGTGAACGCCGCGGGCCAGCGTCGCCGCAGGTAGGCGGGGAGCGCGACGGTCAGCCCCAGGCCCATCCCGACAAAGCCGAACTGGACCAGGGCGGCCTCCCAGCCCGGCATCACAGGGTCGTCGCCCCCGTCCCGATCGCCGGACCCGGAGTCCAGCAGTGCGCTGAGCATCGAGTAGGGCAGCACGGACACGAGGAACCCCGAGCCCGTCCAGGCGCAGAACGCCACCAGCCACCCCGGTATCCGCATCCCCCATGGCCGTGCGAGGGCGAGGGCCAGGGCGATCCCGGTCCCCGCCATGCCGACGGTCACCAGGTTGAAGAGCACCCACCCGGCCAGGCTGAAACCCCCTCCGACCGGGGCAAGACCCGCCAGCGAGCCGATCACCCACGACACCTTGATCAGCACATACGGCAGCAGCGCCAGCGCCGCCCCGTAGGCCGCGCGCCGCCCGATCCGATCCCAGCGTTCCATCCGGACTTCCCTCCTCTGTCCGCCGGAACCCCAGCCTCGAACCCCACCCCGCGCGCCCGCATCCACCGCCGGAACCACCCGGCTCCCCCGTCCGGCGGAGCCGGTTCTCATCAGTCAGGCACTGGCTTACCCAGCTCACTCGCCGTCCGGGGCGCCCACCCCGAACAGCTCCAGGCACGGCTCCAGACCCGCCACCTCCACCGGGACGGTCCGCCGCGCCTCCCAGTCGGCTCGCTCCAGGCGCAGCCGCTGGAGGGTGCGGGACTGCCCGCGTACGGACAGCACCTCAAGCCCGTCCGGGCGGTAGCCGATGCGCCGTGAGACGCCCAGCGACCGCGCGTTCTCCAGCATGGCGCCGGAGATCACGCTGCGCGCCCCCAGCCCCTCGAAGGCCAGATGTGCCACCGCCGCCCGCATCTCCGTGCCGATGCCCTGCCCTTGGTGGGCCAGGCCAAGCCAGGAACCCGTCTCCGCCTGCCGGGTCACCGCGAAGTCGGTCGCGAACAGGTCCTGGCGGCCTACCACCTTGCCCTCGTGCAGCACCGCGAAGCTCATGTTCCACTTCTCCGGGCTCCACTGCGCGATGCTGCCCAGCAGATGCTGGAAGCTGCTGCGCCCCACCTGCTCCGGGGGGTTGTCGGTCCACGCGAAGGAGAACGGCATCTCGGCGGGGTCGTGTACGCCCGCCGCCGCGACCGCGGCCATCTCGTCGAGAAGTTCCAGGTCCGGGAGGCGTAGTTCCAGGCGTGGGGTGGTGAGCCGCAACCCGTAGGGCGGCCAGTAATGGAGTTCCATGACGAGAGGTTGCCGGACGCAGGGTCGCCCGTCGAACCAATTTCGTCAACCAGGGTTGACGCCTTCCGTTGCGTCAACCTACATTGACACCATGACCGAGGCAACGAACCTTGCCGAGCGGGCCGGCGACCAGGACCCACGGGTCGGGCTGCGTGCCGTCGCCGCGCTCCGCCGGCTGTTGGAGCAACTGGAGGCGGTGCAGGTGCGCAGCGCCCGCGCGAAGGGCTGGTCGTGGCAGGAGATCGCCGCCGAGCTGGGCGTCAGCCGGCAGGCGGTCCACAAGAAGCACGGGAGGCGTTGATGTTCGAGAGGTTCACCACCAGCGCGCGCCAGGTCGTCAAGGGCGCTGTGGAGTACGCCGACGGCATGGGCGGCGGGGCGGGCAGCGGCACCGTCGGGGAGGCGGAGCTGCTGCTCGCGCTCCTGGACCGTACGGGCACCCCCGCCGCCGACGTCCTGACCGCCCTCGGCGCGGCCGGCCGGCGCGTGGCCATCGAGCGCGACCTGGCCGCGGTGCGCCGCCGCGGCGGCATCTCGGCCGAGGACGCGAAGGCCCTGGCCGGGCTCGGCATCGATGTCGAGGAGGTCGTCGCGCGGGTCGAGCGGGTCCATGGCCCGGGCGCCCTCGCCGAGCCCGCGGAGACCGCCCGTCGCCGTGGCCGCCCGCTCCGGCGCCCCTTCGCGCGGGAGGCCAAGTCGGTTTTGGAGCGGTCCCTGCGGATCTCGCTGGGCCGCGGCGACAAGTACATCGGCGATGAGCATCTGCTGCTCGCCCTGACCGCCCGCCCGGGCGTCGCCGCCCATGTGCTCGCCGACCACGGAGTGACGTACGTCCAGGTCGAACGGGCCCTCGCGGGCCGCCGGGCCGAGGCGGGCTAGGACTCCTCGCCACCGCCATCCGGGTCGTCGCCCAGGGCGCGGTGGATCGCGGCGAGCAGCGTCCGGTGCAGGGCGGACGGCCGCCGGTCCGCGCGCCGGACGGCGAACACCGGCAGCCGCGGCCGGGCGTCGGCGATCCGTATCTCGCGCAGCGAGCCGTCGGCCAGCTCGGCCGCGACCGAGGCGCGGAACAGCAGCGCGACCCCGAGCCCGGCCCGTACGGCATGTTTGATCGCCTCGGGGTGGCCCAGCTCGATGACCACGTCGCGGTCGATGACGCCGAGCTTCGCGAGTTCGATGTCCTCGATGTCCCGGCGGCGGGAGCCGCGCGGTGTGGAGGCGAAGGGCAGCCGCGCGAGGTCGGCCACCTGGACCGGGGAGTCCGCCGAGCCCCCCACCCCCGCCCCCTCGGCGCCGACCAGGACGAGGTCATGATGCCCCACCAGCTCGCCGGACAGGCCCTGACCGGCCGGAATCCGGTGGGCGATGGTCACGGCCAGGTCGCACAGGCCCGAGGTGACGGCCTCCCAGATCTGGTCGGGGTCGAGCACATGCGCGGCGATACGGGCGGCCGGGTGGGCCGAGGCGAAGTCGACGAGGACGGGCGGCAGCAGATAGCTGCCCACGGTCATGCTGGTGGCCACCGCCACGGCGCCCGCGGTCCCGTCGGCCAGCCCGGCGAGTTCGCGCTCCAGCTCGGTGCCGCGGCGCAGCGTGTCGCGCGCCCAGCCGTACGCGGCCCGGCCGGCGTCGGTGAGCTCGAGGCGCTGTCCGGTCCGGTCGAAGAGCCGTACGCCCAGGCGCTGTTCCAGGGACCGTATATGGCCGCTGACCACCGGCTGGGAGACATACAGCCGGCCGGCGGCGCGGCCGATCCCGCCCAGCTCGACGACCGTGCAGAAGACCTCCAGCTTGTGCAGCGAGATCCGGTTGTCCACCCGGGCGGCCCCTTCCCCCGCGCACCCGTCATAGCCATCTGACTATGACCACCTCACCATAGTCGTCTTTGTCTGCCGCGAAGACGCCAATTAGCCTCGCAGGAGCGGCCATTCGGATCCGCGTATGAGGCAGAGTGAGGCGAACCCATGATCCCGGTAGGCGAGTTCACCTTCCACGGCGGCGACGGCTGTCCGCTGTACGCCACCACGGCCGGCCGGCCCGACCACGCCGGCCCGCCGCTGGTGCTGCTGCACGGCGGGGGCCCGGACCACCACAGCCTGCTGCCCCTGGCCCGGCTGCTGGCCGACCGTGTGACGGTGGTCCTCCCCGACGTACGGGGCTACGGCCGCTCCGTCTGCTCCGATCCGTCCCGGCACACCTGGGCGCGGTACACCGACGACGTCATCGCGCTGCTCGACCACCTGGAGGCGCCCGGCGCCGTCTTGGGCGGCACCGGCCTCGGTGCCACGGTCGCACTGCGCACCGCGCTCACCCACCCCGACCGGGTGGCGGCCACCGTACTGATCAGCCTTGAGGACATCGAGGACGACGAGGCCAAAGCGGCCGAGACCGCGTTCCTTGACGCGTTCGCCGCCCGCGTCCTGGCCGACGGGCTCGAGGCGGCATGGGCGCCGATCCTGGAGACGATGCCGCCGGTGATCGGCTCGATGGTGCGCGACGCGTTTCCGCGTACGGACCCGGCCAGCGTCGCCGCCGCCGCGCATATCGGCCACGACCGGGCCTTCCGCGACATCGCCGAGCTGGCCGCGGTCCAGGCGCCCACCCTGATCGTGCCCGGCACCGACGCGCGGCACCCGACCGAGTTGGCGGCGCGCGCAGCCCGGATCATGCCCCGCGGCCGGCTCGCTCAGGTGGGCGTTTCGCCGGATCTGCGCACCGCCGCCGACCTCGCCGAGGCAGTGGCCCCGGCCGTCCGGCAGTTTTTGAACTCCCTGCCACAGGTGCGCTGACCTGCGACGAAGCCCAAGATCTACAGCTTGTGTAGGGGTGTTGTTTCCATCCTCGTAAAGATCTGTATTCCGTCGTCCCGAACCATGCCCAGGGGATAGTCGACGGCTTCGCGCCGTGTGTAGGGACGGGGGGAAGTTCAAGATGTCCTTCGACGAGGAATGGGCCCAGCTCAAGGCTGCCGCGCAGGAGGAGCACTCGGCGCCGGGGCGGTCCAGCGGTATGCGGCTCAACCAGCTCGACGGTGGCGGCGGTGGTCTGATCACCCCGTACGGCGGGCTGTGCACGTCTCCGGCGCAGAAGAAGACCGCGGCCGGGGTGATCGAGGACGAGCTGGAGCCGGGCCTGACCAAGGCGGGCGACGACGCGGACACCAAGTCCAACACCGCGATCAGCGAGTTCCACGGCTGGGACACGGCCCTGGGGCTCAAGCACGTCCTGACCGAGTGGCAGACGCAGGTGAAGGCCCTGACGAAGCGGATGGGCGGGGAGAAGGAGGCCCTGCGCGGCGCCAACACCCTCTTCACGGGCACCGATCTGCAGACCGGTTCGAGCTTCTGCCCTGTCCTCCCGCTCCCGACGTACTCGTACGGCACGCCTGCCGACGGCGGCTCGCAGCCCTCGCTGCCCCTCCCCCTCACCTCCTCGCACCCCTGAGAGGGAACCACATGGTCACCTACCGCCAGGTCATGGACACCGACCTCGCCAAGCTGACCGACGCCGCCCAGGCGTGGGACGACATGGCCGACCAGCTCCAGAAGCTGGAGACGACCTACCAGACCAAGGTCCAGAAGATCAGCGCCGGTACGTCCTGGAAGGGCGTCAGCGCCAACTCCCACCTCAATCTGGCCACCAACACCCGCCATGAGTTCGACGCGGCCCAAGTGGAGGCGCGCGCCGTCGCGGATCTGCTGCGCGACGCCCACGGCCAGTTCGTACGGCTGGTGGCCCTGGTCAAGGGCGCGGTCAAGGATGCCCAGGACGCCGGGATGAAGGTCGACGCCGACGGCCGGTGCACCTTCGACTACGCCAAGGCCACCAAGGAGCAGGCCTTCTCCGCCCACCACGACCCCGACCTCGCGGAGACCGAGCGCTCCTGGACCAAGCGGATCGAGCAGGCCGTCCAGGCCGTCGACGACGCCGACTACGGCGTCAAGCTCGCGCTGCGGGAGTCCGTGAAGGACACGGACGGCAAGGGCGATCCGCACGGCTTCAACGGGGCCGCGCAGGGCGATGTCGAGGTGTACGAGGGGCGCCGGGCCACGGACCTCGGGGAGAAGCTCGTCGACGGGAAGCTGTCGCCCGCGGAGCTGAAGGAAATGCAGATACTGATGCGCAACAACGCGCAGAGCAAGCCCTTCAGCCAGACGTTCCTCAGCGGCCTGGGCGCCGGGGACGCCATCAAGCTGAGCGACAAGCTCGTCGGGCTCTCGTACAACCGCGACGGCACGGTCAGCAACACCGAATATCTCTCCGTGGAGCAGGGGCTGGCCCATTCGGTGGCCACGGCCACCGAGGTGCCGGGAACCCTCAAGGAGCGCCCGCCCGGCTCACCGCAGTTCAACGCCTGGCTGAACAGCCCGGACGGAAAGTTCTTCCGTGAGTGGACGGAAGGCGTCCGAAAGGTCGGCTTCGAGAAGTACGGCAGCAAGCAGGTGCCGCGGTACGGCTACCAGTCGTATCTGACCATGCTCCAGAACTACGACAAGTTCGACGACCAGTACCTCTACACACTGGGCGACGACATCATCAAAGCGGAGAAGAAACAGCCTTCGGGCGTGTGGGACGAGTGGACCGGCGCCGACCCCAAATTCGTCAACGATCCGCTCGACACCGTCCTGGGCCTCATGAGCAAGGACCCCGACACCGCCACCGCGTTCCTCGACCCCGAGGGCAAGGGGCCGCTGAAGAACGACCACCTCACCTATCTCATCGAGCAGCGTGACTGGCCGAAGAACGTGATGAATGGTGGCTACGGCCCGCCCATGTCGATGGACGACACGTTCGGCAAGATGGGCTTCGGCGCCGCGCTCGAAGCGGCCGCCACCGGCCATGTCCCTGGCACCGACTACCCCCTGGGGAAGCACACCGAGGACCAGGCCCGGGTGATGTACCAGGCCATCGAGTCGCTCAACAAGGCGGGCGCGGCCGAGAACCTGGACCCCATGCTGCGCAAGCCGATGGCGAACATCCTCGCCGACTTCACCCCCGACCTGCACCAGACCCTCGCCCGCGACAACACCCTCTACCGCGAGCACAACGGGCTCTGGAACGAGAACGGCGAACTCAGGGTCTCCGTCCCCGAGGAACACCTCGTCAAGATCATGCGCGGGGTCGCCAACGACCCCAGCGCGTTCGCGGATCTCTACAACGCCGAGCGGCATTACGCGGCGGGGACCTTCGCCGGCATGCCGGAGAAGATCTCCGAGCACACCCGGGTGCCGATCCAGGAGGCGTCCTCGGCCCTCGGCATGTACGACGGGGTGCGTGCGGACGTCCTCTTCGACGACCGCGACAAGAAGATCCAGTGGGAACGGGACTTCAACAACGCCCTCACCAGCGTCACCAGCATCGGCCCGAAGTTCGTGTCCAACAACGCCGCCGCGTTCGGCTCGGAGATCCTCTACCGGATCATCCGCTCCGAATCCCACGGCATCATGTGGGATCGCATCAAAGAGGCCAACCTGGACGCGAGCGTGGAGAACGCCAAACAGTTCACGGCGGGCCAGAAGGAGGTCGACGCCATGGTTGCCAACTGGGCGGAGACCCACGGCCACGCCAAGGACAGCGACTACACCAAGGACCTCGTCGGCATCGGCCAGACCAAGCATGCCGAGGGCCGCAACCAGGCCCTGATCCATCTGCGCGCCGACTACTGAGGCTCCTCCCGGCGGCCGGTGCGGGTCCCGCACCGGCCACACCTCCGTCAGGCGGGGCGGCGCGCCGCGATCAGCCGGACGCCGAGCGCGGTGTCGTCCCATGCGGTCCGTACGTGGCCAAGACCCGCCGCCGTCAGCGCGCCCTCGACCTCGCCGTCCGCAGGCGTACGCCCGCCCGCGAGCGCGAGGTCCAGGCGTGCCGCCGCGGCCCCCAGGGGGCGCTTGGGCGGCAGCGGGCACGGCAGGATGAGCCAGCCGCCGGGCAGCAGCGCCTCCGAGGCCGTGGCGACGGCCGCCCGCAGCCGCTCGGGGTCCGGCGGCCCGGCGGCGGGCAGCCAGGCGAGCGCGAGCCGGTCGCCCACCGCGAAGCCCGCGTCCGTGCCGTTCATGCCGTCGTCGGCCCGGATCCGTACCTCGCCGTCGCCCCCGGCCGTGCCCAAGGCCACCGGCTCCGGCTCCAGCGCGAGCACCGGTACGAACGGGATATGACGCGCCAGCTCGACGGCGGACCGGCCGCCGTCCCCGGCCGCGCAGCCCACCTGCGCCCCGGGCCGGTCCAGCAGCTCCGGTAGCCCCTCCAGCCTGCCCAGCAGCGAGTTGACCAGCACATCAGCCAGCGCCGCCGCCTCGCTTCCGCACCCGGTCGGCGACTCCCGCCCCGCGACCGGCTTCCCGTCCCACAGCCGGGCCCCGCCGTCCAGCGCACGCCGCAGCCGCGCCGTGAACGCCGAGGCGCGCGGGCCGCCGATCAGCACTCGCTCCAGGCCCTCGTCGGCGACGTACCGGCCCTCGCCCTCCCGGCGCACCACCGAGGCGGCCACCAGGGCCTCCAACAGCCCCTCGGCGAGGGCGGGCGGCAGCAGATCCTCGGCGGCCTCCCGTACGGTGCACGGCTCCAGCAGCCGGGCCAGCAGGCCGGTCTCGTTCGCCACCCCGCACGCGAGCAGGCCCCATGCCCCCGCCGCCAGTTTCGCGAGCCGCCCCTCGAACAGGCCCTCCGGCCCCTGCGGCAGCGCCTCGGGCGGCCGTCCCGCCCGTACGGCCGCCACCAGGGCGTGGGCCCGTTCGAGCAGCGCGGCCACCGCGCCGCGCGCAGCTGTCTCAAAAGCATCGAAAGTGTTGGGAGCGTCGAGCCCGGCCGCCGAGACCACCGCCGCCACCGCGTCGGCGTACTCCTCGCCGTCCCCGTACGCGGCGGCGTGCAGCGCCCACCACCCGTCGGCCAGTTTGGACACGGCGCGCTCGGCGGCCTCCTCCCGTACCCGCTTGCCCTCCAGCCCGACGATCGTGCGCTGCCCCAGCTGCAGCAGCAGCATCTCCTGGGAGCCCTGACCGGAGATCAGGCCCAGGATGTCGCGCATGAACCGCTCCCACGGGAACGCGGACATATACGCCTCGCCGCCCTGGAGGCCCATCACCAGCTGGCCGACGCGCAGCGCGCACTCCGACGCGTGGTGCTTGGCGACGGTCGCGTACTCGTCGAAGTACGGATCGCGGTCCGGCGACCTGGTGCCGTCCAGCGCTCGGTAGACGCTCGCGCGGGCCGACTGGAGCAGCATGCGCATCTCGCCGACCGAGCGCTCGACGTTGGGGTATTCGAGCACCCGACGCCCGCCGCGCTTACGGGGGTCCAGCGCGTCCACACAGTTCTCGATCACCCCGTCCAGCGCGCCCAGCACCCCGCATGCGCTCATGGTCCGGCGGATGCGCGCATAGGTGTTCAGCTCGCTGAGCGCGTCCGCGCGCCACACGAGCCGCGCCGCGGGCAGCCGCACATCGTGCAGGATCACCTGGCCCAGGCCCATGGTGTGCATGCCCATGGTGTCCATGTGTACGGGTGTGACGCCCGGGTCGTCCTTCTCGACGAGAAACGCCAGCATGTCGTTGGACGCCTCGTCACGCAGAAACAGCACAAAGAGGTCGGCGAAGCGCGCCCCGGCAAGGAACCGCTTGGCGCCGTTCAGCACCCAAACGTCGCCTTCCAGCCGTGCCGTGGAGTGGTAGTCGTACGGGTCCCGGCTCTCGTACGCGCCCTGCACCCCGAACCGCCGGCCGGCCACCAGGTCCGGAACGTAGGTCTCGATCAGCTCCGGAGCGCCGCTGGACAGGATCAGCTCGGTGATCTCGACGCTGATGTCGAGCAGGACGGCGAAGCCGGGGTCGCGCGAGAGGCGGGCGATCTCCTCGACCACCACGCCCCACGCCAGCTTGTCCCGCCCCTCGCCGCCGATCTCGGTCGGCAGCGAGAACCCCATCAGCCCCAGCTCACCGGCCTGTTCGAAGACGCGGTTGTCGAGCGGCCGGCACTCCTTGTTACGGAAGTGCGAGCCGGGGTTGGCCACGTCCAGGACGAAGCTGCCGAACCGGTGCCGGGCCTCGCGGCGGATCCGCTCGATCTCGGCGTCGAGCGTGTCGTTTCCGAGGGCCGCCCGGTTCATCACATCGGCGGCGTGCGCCCGGCCCTTCATGCCCCGACCTCCTGGGCGTCGGCGTCCAGCTCGCGCACCAGGTCCGCAAGCGTCTCCTCGCCGAGGAACCGCTCCAGCGGGATGGTGGCGCCGGTGCGCTCCTCGACCTCGACGGAGAGCTGGGCCGCGGTGAGCGAGTCGATGCCGATCTCGCCCAGCGGCCGGTCGGCGGGCAGCCGCTGCCCGTCGAGGCCCAGCAGCTCCCCGATCAGCGAGGGCAGCCAGACGTCGGCGGACTCGGCGGTGCTGTCGCGGTGTTCGGTGGTGATGACGTCCTCCCAAGGGCGGGCCAAGAACGGGTCGGCGCAGCCCCCCGGTACTGCGGGGCGAGCCGCAGCGGTACGAGGGAGAACGCCCGATCGTCGTCGTCAAGGTCTTCGAGCCGGCGCACCAGCCGGTCCTCGGCCTCCCGGTCCGGTTCGACCGGGAACCCCAGCCGTTCCACCACGCGGCGCAGCGCGGCCGAGAGCCAGGCCCGGTCGGCGGCCAGGCCGCCGAGCGCGTCCCGGCGCCGCAGCCAGGTGTGCAGACAGCAGGCGCCCGCATGCACCAGACAGTGCCGGCGGGCCGCCTCGTACGCCTCGGAGTCCCGCGCCGTGCCGAGCGCGCGCAGCGTCTCCCGCGTCTCGTCGCGCACCTTCAGCAGTGTGTGCCCGAGCGAGAACAGCTCCTGGTCGTCGCCCAGCTCCGCCACCGCCTCGTCGAGGAGGTCGACCACCTCGTCGGCGGCCCCGTACGTCAGCGACGGGCGCTGGTCCCGGGGCGCCACCGGGGTCACCGGCTCGCCGAACCCGAACAGCAGCGGCAGCGGAACCTCGGCCCGCTGCGCCCCGGCCCGCCGCCGCGCCCCGCTGACCAGTTGGGCACGGACCGTGTCCAGCTGCACCAGCTGGGTGCCCTCGAACACGGGGGTGATCGCCACATCGCGCACCAGCTTCTGGAACGCCCCGTCCGCGACCCCCTCGCGCAGATACGCCCGCGCGCTCAGCACCTCGCCGCACGCGTTCACCGCGTCCACGCAGAGCGCGGGCACCACGTACTTCGCCACCGCGGACCACAGCGCCATCCGCTGCCGCGCCACATCGAGGGCGCGCGCCGCGGCAAGACCGGTGCACTCCGCGATCAGCAGATCGGCGAAGGCGCGCGCCAGCAGCGAGCGCACCGGGGCCAGCGCCAGCGCCGGCTCGCCGTACAGCACCCGCCCGCGCGCGTGCCGGAGCGCGATGCGCAGCGCCGTGTCGGCGGCGCCGAGGCTGCTCCCGCCCACCAGCGTGCGGGTGAACTGGAGCATGCCGGTGACCATTTCGACGCCGCGGCCCGGCCGTCCGATCACGGCGCCGGAGCCGATCCGGCAGTCGTCGAGGACGAAGCCGCTCAGGTCGTGGCCGCGCAGTCCGTGGGTGGGCACCTTCGGCAGCCGCCGCACCGCGTCGCGGCCGACGGCCTCGAAGTCGATCAGGAACAGCCCGAAGGACGGGTCGGAAGCGGCGAGTACGGTCGCGAACGAGGACCGCCTGCCGTTGCCGACCAGCCACTTCTTGCCGTTCAGCACAAACCCGTCGCCCGTGGGCGCCGCGCGGGTGGCGGTGGCGAGCAGATCGCTGCCCGCCGCCTCCTCGCTGATGCCGGCGGTGCCCCAGGCGCGGCCGAGCGCCAGCTCGGCGACCCGGCGCCGCTGGGCGTCGTCGCCCCAGGTCCACACGGGCGCGGTGGCCAGCAGCGTCGAGCCGAACCCGACCGAGACCGCGAGCTCCCGGCGCGAGGCGGCGCGCACCACGGCCAGCAGCGATTCGAACGAGCCGAGCCGCCCGCCCTCGGCGACCGGCACCAGATGCTCATGCAGCCCGGCCGCCCAGGCCGCCTCGTACGCCGCGGTGGGCTCGGCCTCCAGATCGTCCGCGCGCACACCGCGCGCCAGCGACATACCGGTGTCCGGATCGAACGGGCAGCCCAGCGCCCGCTCCAGCTCCTCAGCCGCCGCAAACTCCGGAAAAATGGACAGCGATGCCCCGGTCATACGTGCTCCACCACGATCGCGTACGGCCCACCTTCGAAACCATCTGCACCGTCGTCGGCGAGCCCCAGCTCATGGACGAACGCGAGCTGCCCGTCGTGGCGGTGGACCGTGGTGTGCACCCGCAGCTGATCCCACAGCTGACCGGCCCGCAGCCAGGTCGCGTCGACCCGGCGGATCCCCTCGGCCAGCGCACGCCGCAGCTCGGGCGCCTTCCCGCCGTGCCGCATCACGCACTCCTCGCGCGCGCCGCCCGCGAACCCGAGGGATTCGACCCAGTACCACTGGTCGGCCACCTCGCAGTGGTGGCGGTGGACCCGGAATGTCGTGGTGTGGGCGGCGATGCGCTCGCCCTCGCGCTCGTACGCGCCCAACAGCCCGCGCACCGGCGACAGATACGGGGAGCGCTCGACCTCGTCCTCGTGGAAGCCCGCCACGAACGAGTCCGGCAGCGTCGTCGGAGTGCCCGAGAGGGCCCGGTCGCCGCTGAGCCGGAGCGGTACCGAGGTGGCGCGGGTGCGCACCGCCACGCCCGCCGGGCCCGAGACCGTCATCTCCATCTCCAGCTGCGACGAGCGCGGCCCGCGCACCCGGGCGCGCACCTCGGCCTGCGCCTCGTCGGCGTCGAGGAACCGCAGGGGTTGCTCGTACTCCAGCTGCCAGGCCCACAGCACAAACCCCACTTGGTGCTCGGACACCAGCGTGCGATGGCTGCACACATGGTCGCGCAGCCAGCGGGTGCCGGCCTGGAACGCGAGCCGCCCGACGGCGGTGGGCTGCAGCTGGGCCGGGGTGAACAGGCTCGCGTCGAGTACGACCTCGTACGTGGAGCTGCGCGGCATCGGCGCTAGCCCCCGGATATCGCGGTGACGATGTCCACCCGGTCGTCCTCGGTGGCCTCCCGGTCCAGCTCGTTCAGGGTGAGCTTTTCGCCGTTGAGGGCGATCAGATGCGTGGCGCGTACGCTTCCCTCGCGGTCCATCAGCACCTCGGCCAGGTCCGGGTAGCGGTCGGTCAGCGCCGCAAGACCGTCGCGCACGGTGTCGCCGCCGACCTCGATCTCGCTCTCGTAGTCGGTGAACCGGAGCAGGACGCCCCGCACTTTGACGATCACTTCAGTTCCCCCTCGTGGATGTGGTCGTATCGGGTGCGGGCCGGGCGGGAGCCTGCCATCGGGCGAGCTCGTCGAGCTCACCGGCGAGGAATTGACGGCGGGCCAGCCAGCGCTGCACCTTGCCGCTCGATGTCTTGGGGATGGTCCGGGGCCGCACCAGGACCACGGTGTACGGAGGCACGCTCAGCTCCATCGAGACCGTCCGCCGGATCCCCTCGACAGCCGCCGCGTACTGCTCCTCTGCCCCTCTTTCTACGGGGTTCGCCTCGTAAACCAGCACCAGCCGCTCGGCCGCGCCCTCGTCGTCCTCGACCGCGAAGGCGGCGCCGCAGTTGCGGCGGATGCCGGCGACCTCGGCCTCGCAGACCCGCTCTATGTCGACGGGGTGGTAGTTGCGCCCGTTGACGACGATCAGGTCCTTCAGCCGCCCCGCCGGGAACAGCTCGCCGTCCAGGACGAACCCGAGGTCGCCGGTGCGCAGATAGGGTCCTTCGCCGGTGGTGGTCGTGGCGCCGAAGGTGGTGTCGGTGTCCTGCGTGCGCCGCCAGTAGCCCTCGGCGACGCTCGGCGAGTCGATCCAGATCTCGCCCACAGCGCCCTCGTCCAGCGGTTCGCCGGTGGCCGGGTCGGCGATCAGCAGCCTGGTCCCGGGGCCGGGGGAGCCGCAGCCCACCAGCGATCTGGAACGCTCCTTCGGCCCGGCCGGTCGGGCCGTACCGTGTGCTTCGAGCGCGTCGCGCGCGACCGACACCGAGCGCCAGCCGCCCAGAGGTTTACCGCCGGTCACGAACAGAGTCGCCTCCGCGAGCCCGTAACACGGATAGAACGACTCGGCTCTGAAGCCGCACGGCGCGAAACGTTCGGCGAAGCGCGCCATGGTGTCGGCGCGGACCGGCTCGGCGCCGGTGAAGACGAGCTCTACGGCTGACAGGTCGAGCCCTTCCAGGTCCGCGTCCTTCGCGCGCCGTACGCACAGGTCGTATGCGAAGTTCGGGCCGCCGGTGACCGTCACGCCGTAGCGGGAGACCATGCGCAGCCAGGACAGCGGGCGGCGCAGAAACGTCACGGGCGACATGAGCGTCACCGGAATGCCGGTGGACAGCGGGGTGAGGATGCCGCCGATCAGCCCCATGTCGTGGTACGGGGGCAGCCAGAGGCCGCCCGAACTGCCCTGGTGCAGCCCGAACCCGCGGGCGATCTCCAGGGAGTTGTCGAGCAGCTGGGCGTGGCTGAGCATGACGCCGCGCGGCAGCGATGTCGACCCCGAGGTGTACTGGAGCAGTGCCAGCCGGTCCGGCCGGATCTCCGGCAGCGGACCCTCGTCGGTGGGGCCGTCGCCGGGGGCGTCGGTGGGGGCGTCGGCGGGGTCGGCCTGGTCGGTCGCGATCAGCCGGGGCGTGCGGCCGCCGAGCGCCGTGGTCAGCCAGCCGGCCAGCAGCGGCGCGATGTCCGAGGTGGTCAGGACGGTGTCCGAGCCGGTGTCCTCGATGATGGCGGCGAGCCGCGGCATCGTACGGGCCAGGCGCGTCGGGTCGGGCGGGAAGGCGGGCACCGCGGGCACCCCGGCGTAGAAGCAGCCGAACAGCCCCGCGAGATAGTCAAGGCCGGGCGCGAAGAGCAGCAGCGCCGGCTCCGGCCGCCCGTCGGTGGCGGCCGACAGCCGGGCCGCGACGGCGCGGGCGCGCGCGTCGAGTTCGGCGTAGGTGATCTCGGCGGCCGACTCGTCGTCCGCCACGAACCGGTAGGCGAGGGCGTCGGGCTCATGCGTCGCTCGCTCACGCAGCAGCCGCGCGAAGCTTCCGGCACCGCGCCCATGTGGACCAGCCAACTGAGCTGTCTCCCCCCGTGATCGACCCCCGTGATCGATACGGCGAGCAAGTGTTACAGCAACGCTGACGAGTGGTCAATGATCTTATGGAGACGGGTGGTTGAGGATTTTCGGACGTGTCCCATGGGGCCGCTGGGGGGATTGACACTCACGGGTAACAACGAGCATCGTGATCGGCTGAACCAGGGTGAAGGATCGGTGCTCAACGACCGCGTGCCTGTCCAGGAGAGGACACCCATGACCGACGTACCGGTCGCTCCCGAGGGAACGCGGGACGCCGCGGCGGGCGATTCCGCCGTCGGCCCACCCGCCGGCCCACCTGCCAGGCCACCCGTCAAACTGGTCCTGCTGTGCTGCCTCGGCGCCTTCGTGGCATTCCTGGACAGCACCATCGTGAACGTGGCGTTCCCCAACATCGCCGAGACCTTCGACACCACCGACCTGCCCACCCTGTCCTGGGTGCTCAACGGCTACAACGTGGTGATCGCCGCGCTCCTGATGCCCGCCGGCCGGGCGGCCGACCGGCTCGGCTGCCGACGGTCCTTCGCGGTGGGGCTCACCACGTTCACCGCCGCGTCCGCGGTCTGCGGGATCGCCGACTCCGCCGCCGTCCTCATCGGCGCCCGGCTGGTGCAGGCGGTCGGCGCCGCGATCCTCATCCCCACCTCGCTCGCGCTGCTGCTGCCCATGTTCCCCATGGCCAAGCGCCTGGCGGCGATCACCCTCTGGAGCGCGTCCGCCGCGCTGGCCGCCGGGATCGGGCCCGGCCTCGGCGGGCTGCTCGCCGAGCACTGGAGCTGGCGGGCGGTGTTCCTGGTGAACATCCCGATCGGGATCGTCGCCGTATGGGCCGGCCGGCACCTCACCGAGCAGCGCGAACGTAGCGGCCCCACCCCCGACGTCCTGGGCTCGGCGCTGCTCGGGGCCTCGCTGGGCCTGCTCGCCCTGGGCCTGGTCAAGGCCCCCGACTGGGACTGGGCGAGCACACGCACCATCGGCTGTCTGGTCGGCGGGGCGGTGCTGGCGGCGGCAGTGGTGGCGCGCAGCGCACGCCATCCGGCCCCGGTCGTCTCCCTCGATCTGCTGCGCTCGCGCAACGCCGTGGGCGGCAACATCGGCTCGATGCTGTTCTCGGTGACCTTCTACGCCGTCATCCTGAACAACATCCTGTTCCTGACCGGCCACTGGCACTGGTCCCTGCTCACCGCGGGCCTGGCCACCACGCCGCCGCCGCTCGCCAGCGCCCTGGTGGCCCGGCCGGCCGCCCGCCTCGCCGAGAAGTTCGGCGACCCACTGGTCGTGATCGCGGGCTGTCTGATCTACATCTGCGGCACCCTGCTGCTGTTCTGGGGCGGCGGCCAGGACCCGGACTTCCTCACCCACTGGCTGCCCGGGGCGGCCGTCATGGGGCTGGGCGCCGGTCTGGTCTGGCCGGTGCTCGGCGGGGTGGCCCTGGCCGGGGTCGAACCCAGCCGGCTGGCCACCGCCAGCGCGGCCAACGCGGCCTTCCGCCAGCTCGGCGCCGTCCTCGGCACGGCGCTCGCGGTGTCCATCGTCACCGCGTCCGCGAACGACGCGCTCGGCGGAGCGCGTAACACCTGGTACCTCTCGATCGGCTTCGCCTCCGGGGTGGCGGTGCTCGCGGCCGTGACCGTGCGCCGCACCACGGCCCCGGCGGCGGCCTGACACCGGAGACGAGGATGGCGACCAAGGCGAGCACGAGCACGACGGTTGACGTAACCGAAGCAACCGAAGCGACCGAGGTGACCGAGGCGCCGTACGCGGCCGGGACGCCGCTGCTCGGCTCGATGGCCGATCTCCTGGGCGATCCGCTGACGGCGTATCTGCGGGCCCGCCGCGACCACGGCGACGTCGTACGGTTCCGCGCCGGGCCGCCCGGTCTGCGGCGGGAGATCTACGGCGTGTTCTCGGCCGAGGGCATCCAGCAGGTCCTGGCCACGGAGGCGGCCAACTTCCGCAAGGACAACGTCATCTACGAGGAGCTGCGGCAGGCCCTCGGCAACGGCCTGCTCACCAGCCAGGACGAGGACCACCGGCGCCAGCGACGGCTCATCCAGCCGCTGTTCACCCGCCGCCGGGTCGAGGGCTACGCCACCGCCGTCACCTCGGAGGCCGCCGCGCTGGCCGCCCGCTGGCGGGAAACCCCTGGTGACGCCGGTGGGACCGTCGAGCTGGTGGCGGAGATGCACGGATTCGCGCAGCGCGTCGTCGGCCGCGTCCTGCTCGGCTCCGATGTCGAGCAGACCGTCGAGGTCGTCCGGGACAGCCTGCCGATGCTCAACGAGCGCGCCCGCGCCCGCGCGCTGTCCCCGGTCAAGCTGCCCCGCGACTGGCCCACCCCCGCCAACCGCCGCGCCGCCCGCGCCCAGGGCAGGCTGTACGCGCTGTGCGACGCGATCATCAGCAGGCGCATGGCCGCCCGGGAGCGCGACGTGCGCGAGCACGCACCCGGCCCCGTACCGGAGGACGGCCCCGTGCCGGAGGACGGTGCCGCCGAGGATCTGCTCACCCTCCTCATCGGCGCCCACAACGCCGAGGACGGCAGCCTGACCCGCGCCGAACTGCGGGAACAGGTCCTGATCTTCTTCCTCGCCGGACACGACACCACCGCCACGGCCCTCACCTTCGCCCTGCACCTCCTGGCCCGCCACCCGGCGGAACAGCGCCGGGTGCACGAGGAGCTGGACCGGGCGCTCCCCGACGCCCGCACCCCCACCGCGGCGGATCTGGAGGCCCTGCCCCGACTCACCATGGTGCTGAAGGAGGCCATGCGGCTGTTTCCGCCGTCCCCGGCCGTCAGCCGGCTCGCCGTGGCCGAGACCGTCATCGGCGGCCGCCGTATCCCGGCCGGTGCCGCCGTGCTGGTCAGCCAGTGGGTCGCGCACCGCCACCCCGCCTACTGGGAGGATCCGGAGCGCTTCGATCCGGAGCGTTTCACCCCACAGGCCGAGGCCGATCGGCCTCGTTATGCGTACTTTCCGTTCGGCGGCGGGCCCAGGGCCTGCATCGGGCAGCACTTCTCGACGCTGCATTCGGTGCTGAGCCTGGCGACGCTGCTGCGCGCGTACGAGGTGGAAGACGCGACGGACGGCGGCGACATTCCGCTCGGCGCCGGGATCACACTCCTGACGAAGGGGCCGGTACGAGTCCGTGTACGATCCCGCACCTAATTGGCGACATTGCCGAGATATCGTCGGACCCGTACATCCGGTATTTCGGAGACGCCCTCCGCTTGTTCGGTTCGATTTGGCATCAACTTGCCTGATTCTTCGATAACTTGGTCGTGGGAAGACGAAAGCCAGTACGCTTCTGATCCATGGTCACACCTGAAGTAGAGCCTTACATCCGGCAGAAATTCGCCGAGAACGCGGGCCTCACGGAGGAGCAGCTATTCACGGCCGACGCGACATTGGCCGACGTCATCGCCAGTAGCCCGCGAATGACCAACAGCATCGATCTCATGGAAGCGTTCGCGCGCACCGCAAACGGATTGCGCAAGGACTACGGGGTGCGGGTGCGCCTTCCCGCGCTTCCGCTCGACACCCCGATTACGACGGTGCTGAAGACCTTCCTCGACGAATTCGAACGTGAGCAAAAGGAGGCGGCCGTATGAGTATCGCCGAGACGGACCGCGCCTCCTCCCCGGTGATCCGCCGGTCGGCCGCCTCCGACGGGCCGCCCGCCATCATCACCGACCTCTACGACGCGCTGACCAAGCGCGGTATGTCCCTGGTCGACGTCACCTGGGAGCAGCAGCGGCTGCACGAGTCCCGGCGGTGGAGCGTCGTGGAGATGCTGGCGGCCGTCGATCTGGACAGCCTCACCCCGCTCGACCGCAACCTGGTGTGGAACGCGGGCCGGGCCGAGCTGACCACCAAGCCGGGTGCGGACCGCCTCGAGCGGCAGTCGGAGGCCGAAGTCCGGCGCTGGCAGGACAAGAACCCCACGGTCGCCTCGATCATGGAGGCGTGCGGCACCTGGAGCCGCTACTGGAACGAAGAGGAAGCCCACCACGAGACGGTCTTCAACCGGCTGGCCGATCTCAGCGGGATGGAGCCGATCTCGGACGAGACCTTCATCCAGTTCCGCCAGGTCTTCCCCGACGACGACATGCTCCGCACGCTGGTGCTGCTCGCCATCTCGGAGATCACGGCCGCGGTCAACTACGGCCAGTGTCAGCATGTCATCGAGGACCCGGGGCTGCGCCGTATTTTCAAGCAGGTCGCCGCAGACGAGATTCAGCACCGCAACTACTTCGTCTCCTTCGCCAAGGCGCTGGTGGACAGCGGCGAATACCCGGCCAAGGACGCCTTCGCGGTGGCCCACCTCTTCCTCCGCGAGGACGGTGAGCTCCAGGGGAGCGCCCGAACCCAGCTGGAGCAGCGCGGTTCGCATGTGAACTGGTGGGACCAGCTCGAAGTGGGCGACAACGACTTCCGTCCCGAGGCGCTGGAGAAGAAGGAGCAGCTGATCTGCGGCGCTCTGAAGAAGATCACCGGGATCGAGGTCCATTCCCGTGAAGAGGTCGAGGACACGTGGATGGATCTCGTCGGGAGCTGATCGGTCTGGGGCACGACCTCCAGCTGATCAGTGAACTGGAGGTCGCTTCCTCGCTCCGCGAACCCGATGTCTTCTTCACCCGCGGAGAACTGCGCCACTTCGAATCGAAGATCTCTCCCCTGGAGAGCATGGCGGGCGCGTTCGCGGCCAAAGAAGCTCTTTTCAAAGCAATTCCGGCGGCGGATGAGACCTGGTTCTGGACCGATGCCGAGCTGGTCCACGACCACCATGGCGCACCGCGGTTCCAGACCCATGGAGCGCTGGCGGGCCAGCTGGCCCGGCACCGGCTGCGGGTGAGCGTTTCGCTTTCGCACAGCGGTGGCTTTGTCTCCGCCGTGGTCATGGTGACCGGCCGGACCTCGGCACTGACGCGTTTCTTCGATACGACCAATCGGGCGGTACGACGTGTTTTTCGGCGAATCCCGGCTGACCCTGCCGGTGCGCCCCAATGACCTCGATGCGCTGGGGCATGTGAACAACGCGGTCGCGCTCGAATATCTGGAGGCCGGACGGTGGGACTGGCTCGGCCGCCAGGGGCTTGTACACGGCGACCGCATGATCGCGGTGGTCGCCCGGACCGAGATCGACTACCTGGCTGAGATCCCCCGCGGCCAGATCGAGGTGCGTACGTCGCTCGAGTCGCCGTCCGCGGAGGAGTTCGACGAGGACGACCTCACCTTCCGGGCCCGGTTCCGGCAGCGCCTCCACCTTTCGGAGGCGGCGCGCCCCGCGGTGGACGCCCTGGTCACCGTGGCCTTCCTGGATGCCGAGCAGCGGTGCCTGGTCTCGATGCAGGACTTCCTCGCGGCCTCCGCCGTATCCAGCTGAACGAGCAGGAATGGAGAGCGCGATGAGCACGGCAGACGATCCGGTGGGCGATCCGATGGGCTATCCGGCGGGCGATCCGACCGTTGATCGGGCCGAGACCGAACGCTGGGTGCCGACCTCCGACGGCCATGAGCTGCACCTCAGGCAGGTGCGGCCGGGGGCCGGCGACGGGGGAGCGCCCGGAGTGCTGTTCCTGCCCGGCCTGTTCGCGGACGGCGGGTTCTTCCTCGGCAGGTCCGGGCAGGGGCCCGCGAAGGCGTTCCTGGACGAGGGCTTCACCGCGTACGTGGCCTCGCTGCGCGGACACGGCCCCAGCCGCTGGCCCGAGCGTCGGGCGTACGACTGGAACTTCGACACCTATGTGCGCCACGACGTCCCGGATCTGATCCGGGCGGTGTCGGCGGCCCACGACGGGCCGCTGTTCGTCCTGGCGCACAGCATGGTCGGCTATGCGGCCCTGGCCGCCCTCGGCGTCGACACCGACCTGCAGAAACGTCTCGCCGGGGTGGCCACCGTCTCCTCCGCGGTCAACGACTACAGCGACGGCGGACTGTCCAAACGGGCCCAGCTGACCTTCTCCTCGGTGATCTCCCGGCTCGTCGGACGGTTCCCGGCCCGGGCCCTCAAACAGGGCCGGTGCGACGAACCGCCCGGACTGATGCGGCAGTTCGCCGCCTGGGCCCCCTCCGGCGCCTTCCGCAGCGCCGACGGAGCGACGGACTACTGGCAAGCGCTCGGCCAGGTGACGCTGCCGGTGCTGGTCGGGATCGGCGCGGGCGACACCTTCCACGCGTCCCCCGCCCGGGCCCGGAAGCTGGCCGACCACCTGGGCGGCGGCGCGGAGTTCACTCTCTTCGGCCGGGAGACCGGGCTGAGCTGGGACCCCGGCCATGTCGATGTGATCCGCGGCGCCCGCGCCCAGGAGCAGGTGCTGCCCAAGCTGGTGGCCTGGATGCGCGGGATCGACACCACCACCGACGACACGACCAAGGAGTAGGAGAGGCGCGGTGCTCGAGCACATTCAGCGCAACCAGGAGTGCCCGCCCGAACGGGGCCTGTACCTGTACGACAAGTTCATCGACCCGCCCGAGTTCTTCAGCTACCAGGACTTCCCGGAGCAGGTCGCCGCGTACGCCGACTACTTCCGCGACCAGGGCATCGAGCCGGGGGCGCGGGTGCTGTTCCCGTTCGAGACCTCCAGTGCGGTGATCTTCGCCTTCCTGGGCCTCATGGAGCTCGGCGCCGTCCCGCTGTCGGTCAAACCGCTGGTCCTGGACACGCCGAAGGACTCCTACCTCGACTTCCTGGGCCGGGTCGCGCGGGACTACGAGGCGGTCCGCGTGCTGGAGACCCCGACCGTGGCCCCGCTCGATCTGCCCGTCCCCGGCCTGCCGCTGCCGCCGGCCGGGATCCGTAAGCCCGGCGCCCGGCTGCGCACCCCGGCGGCCGACGAGCTGGCGTTCGTCCAGTTCTCGTCCGGGTCGACGTCCTTCCCCAAGGGGATCCCGGTCCGGCAGGACATGCTCCGCGCCAACCTGGACATGATCACCCGTACGGACGGCCGTCAGCCCGAGGAGCGGGTCAGCAGCTGGCTGCCGCTCTACCACGACATGGGACTGGTCGGCGGGCTGCTGTCCTGTCTCGCCGCGGGGTGCGATCTGCTGCTCGCCGAGCCGGTGACCTTCCTGTTCGACGCCCTTGGCTGGTGGGAGCACATGGCCCGGGAGGGGGCCGCCGGCACGGTGATCCCCAACTTCGCGGTCGACTACTCGCTCAAGCTGATGCAGGACCTCGACGAAGAGGATCTGGCCGAGATCGATCTGTCCGGGGTGCGCTCGATCTACCTCGGCAGCGAACCCATCAACCTGCCCAACCTCAACGCCTTCCTGGACCTGATGGCCCCGGCGGGGCTGCGGCGCGATGTGTTCATGCCCTGCTACGGCATGGCCGAGGCCGTGCTGCTGGTCTCCAGCCGCCCCGTGAGCAGCGAGATCCGGTGCGTCGAGACCCCCTCGGGAGTGCCGGCCATCTCGGTGGGCCCCCCGATGCCGGAGTACACCGTGCGCCTCCGCGATGAGCAGGGGCGGGTGTGCGAGGACGGCCAGTTGGGCGAGATCGAGCTGACCGGCGGCAGTCTGGCCGCCTCCTACCTCGACAAACAGGCCCCGCTGACCGGGGACGACGGCTATTACGCCACCGGCGACATCGGATTCCTCGACGGCGGCGAGCTGTTCATCACCGGCCGCATCAGCGACCGGATCAAGGTGGGCGGCCAGAGCTACTTCGCCTCCGACTTCGAGCAGGCGATAGAGCGGCTGGAGTTCGTACGCGACGGCCGCATCGCCGTGCTCCAGATCGGCGCGGACATCGTCGTCCTGACCGAGGTGGACCGCGCCGCACGCGAGGACATCGAGGGCAGCCGGGCGAAGGTCGTCGACCATCTGGTGCGCACGGTCGGGGTGACGGTGCGGGCCACGGATGTGCACTACGTACGCCCCGGCCAGCTGGAGCGCACCAGCAGCGGCAAGCTGCGGCGGCGGGCGATCGCCGAGGCGTATGAGCAGGGGCGGCTGAAGGGGCTGACCTTCGACCTGCCGTAGGAGACCTGCCCGCGGGCGCGTAGCCGCGACCGGGTGAACCTACACGGCTCCGCCGCGCCGGGCCCCGCCCCAGACCCCCGTCCGGGGGCGGAACCCAAGCCGCGCGGCGGAGCCGCATGCCGATGGCCCGGGACTACTTCGCCCCGAGCACCAGGGCCAGTGGTGACTTCTTGTCGGGGTCGTCGGAGTCGGTCGACGGCTTCGAGGCGCTGGCGTTCCCGATGTAGAGCCGCCCACCTGCGTAGATGACCTGATGCTGCAGCGACACGCTCTCGATGAACGCGGTCTCCTCCGGGTTCTGCATCAGCTTCTTCTTCTCGTACGACTTGGTGTCGACGCGCCAGACCGCGCTGCCCTGGCTGAGCGTGGCCTCCTGGTAGGCGATGAGGGAGCCGTCCTTGTCGAGGCTGACCGGCACCAGCGGGCCGCCCTCGGCGCCGTCGGCCTTGGCGGTCACCTTGCCGGTCTTCAGGTCGATGGCGACGATCTCGTTGGACGGGCCCGATGCGGCGCTCGCACGGTAGTCCGTGCCCAGGTAGAGCTTGTTGGCCGACTTGCTGACGGCGATCTCCGCGCAGCCGCCGACGTTGGTCGCCTCGCAGTCGGCCTCGTACTTGCCGCCCTGCATGCCGAATTTGCTCAGCAGCTTGCCCTCTTTGCCGCTGTCGTCGATCGCCAGGAAGTCGGAGACCCCCGCCCCCGACGAGTCACCCGCATTGACCCCGATGACCAGCGGGTCGGTGGACACCACATGGGCGTACTCGATGCCCGAGGTCACCTTGTACGAGGACTTCACCGCCCGGGTCTTCGGGTCCACCGTCTGGACCTCCAGCTGCGGGCTGCCGGACACCTCGCACTCGCGCACCGCGACCAGCTTCGGCCCCTCGCCGACATAGCCGTTGTCCGAGCAGTCCTCGTCCTCGTCCGGCATCCACAGCGGCTTGCCGTCGATCGACCAGGCCGCGCCGCCGCTGATGCCGCCCGCTGCGACGGTGTCGCCGCCAATGGACACCTCGTCGAACATGATCGGCCTGTCGGAGGCCCATTCGCCGGTCTCGCGGCCCTGCTTCGTCCAGAGCAGCTTGCCCTTCTTCAGGTCCACCAGGCCGACCTGGGTGCAGACCGGGTTGTCCGTTGAGTCGTCCTGGAACAGGACCGCGGTCAGGCCCGCCTCGGTGACCTGCGGCGATGCCCAGCAGAGCTCGCCCTTGAGCGGGATCTCCCATGCGGCGGCGCCCCCGGTCAGCGGATAGCCGACGATCTTGTTGACGTCCGACTTGACCCAGTTCTTGTCGGTCACCCACATGCCGGGGGTGTTGACCAACTCGTCGACCTTCGGCATCGGGATCTTGTTCAGCAGCTGTGCGTCGACGGTCCCGGACGCCGAGTCGCCGCCCTTCCCGCCCCCGCCGTCGTCGCCCGAGTCGCCGCCCACGGCGAGCCAGACGCCGCCGGCGACCAGCGCGATCGCCACCACCGCGCCGACGATGACCCCGACAGGCGACTTCGACTGCTGCCGCCGACGGCTCGCCCGGCCCCCGCCGGGCGGCGGGCCCGGCGGGGGGCCGGGCAGAGGCCCTTGCTGCGGGATGTGCGGCTGCTGGGGCATCTGTGGCTGCGGCTGCTGTGGCATGTGCGACTGCTGTGGCGCGTACGGCTGCTGCGGCATCTGCGGGGGCGTCGGCGGTCCCGCAGGGCCCGGCGGCGGATAGCCGTATCCGGACGGCGGGGGCGGCTGGGACATCCCAATTCTCCTTCTCGCAGACAATGTAAACCGGCAGCGAGAAAGGTTTCTATCAAACACTCGCCATTAATGCACAACGCGGGGTCCGGATTTCCGGAAAACCGCAGTTCACGAGATTACTGATCTAAATTCCAGTGGAAATGTTCCGCGGATTATTTTCCGAATTCGGCCCGCCGGGGGCCGAGCACCGTACGCACATAGTCCTCGACCGTCGCCTCGAGCCCCACGTCCCGGCCCGCCCGCTCGGACAACGACCAGCGGTGTTCGAGCAGTTCGTGGTAGATCTGCGCGGTATCGGTGGAACCCCGCAGCTCCAGGGGCACGGCCCGTACGGTGGGCCGGAAGACATCGCGGACCCAGCGGTGCGCGAGCACTTCCGGGCGCGCGCCGAGCGGATCGCCAGGAGCGTAGTCGTCCTGCGAGACCATCCATGTCTCCAGGTCGTTGAGGAGGCTGCGCGCCTGATTCTCCTCCGCGTCGAGACCGGTCAGCCGCAACAATTGCCGTTGATGGTGTCCGGCGTCCACGACTTTTGGCAGAAAAGTGACCGTATCCCCGTCCGGTGACCGCTGGATCTGCATTTCCGCGACGTCGAAACCGAGACCGTTCAGCCGCCGCACCCGCCGGTCGATGTAGTGCCGCTTGGCCAGCGGATAGACCGACTCGCGGGTCAGCTCGTGCCACAGCTCGTCGTACCGCTCGACGATCTCCCGGCCGAACAGCACCGGATCCACGGAGGGGTGCAGCGATCCGCCCGCCTCCAGGTCCATCAGCTCGCCCGCGATGTTCACCCGGGCGACCTCGAGGTCGTAGCTGCGCTGCCCGCCCGACAGCCGCGGATGGAGCTGCCCGGTCTCCGCGTCCACCAGATACGCCGCGTACGCGCCCGCGTCCCGCCGGAACAGCGTGTTGGACAGCGAACAGTCGCCCCAGGCGAAGCCGCTCAGATGCAGCCGCACCAGCAGCACGGCGAGCGCGTCGAGCAGCCGCTTGATCGTGCCGGGCCGCATCGTCGTCTCGAACATCGACCGGTACGGCAGTGACCCCACCAGATGCCGGGTGATCAGCGCGGGCTCCAGCGGCTCCCCGTGCTCATCGGTCCGCCCCGTGACCACCGCGACCGCGTCCACGGCGGGCACGGCCAGCCGGTCCAGATCCCGCAGCAGCCCGTACTCCCGCACGGCCGCCCACTCGCCGACCTCCTTGACCGCCACCACCTCCCCGCCCGCCCGCGCGAACCGCACCACATGGCGCGAGATACCGCGCGGCAGCGCGACCAGATGCTCATCCGGCCACTGCTCCAGCGGGACGCTCCACGGGAGGTCCAGGAGAGCCGCCGGGTGCTCGGGGGAGGTCGCGGTGATTTTGAGGTCCATGGAGAAACCAGTGACACACCCGCGCGCCGGAGTCCAGGGTTCGGCGCCCGGCAGCGACGGGCATCACACCTGGCCGGGGGCCATTGTCAGACCCTCGCCGTACGGTTCTCCCAACGCCGTCCACACCGGAGGGGCCATGACCTACGCCGCCCGTCTCGTCACCACGCTCGCCACGCCCTTGGACCTGGCCGCGGCGGATGCTCCGTCGCCGCAGACAGGGCCGGAGGCGCGGCTGATCGTGCAGCGCGGCGACACCGAGGTGGTGGCGTACGACCTCGATGAGTACACCGCCGGGGGCGAGGCCGCGACGGTCCGCTTCCCGGCGCCCTGGCCGCGCCGCTTCGGCACCGTCACCGTCTCCCCGCGCCTGGACCTCGCCGTCTTCGCCGGGGTGCACGCGATACGGGCCGTGGACGCGACGGGCGCGGTGCGGTGGGAGGTCCGGCACGGCTGCTGGGACGGGAGCTGCCGTGAGCTGCACACGTCGTTCGACGAGTACCCCGACTCCCACGGGCATCTGTACGCCGACAGCGGCTCGGCGGCCGTCGCGGCCGACGGCAAGCTGGTCTGGGCCCATATCCGCGGCCCGCTCGCTTCGGACGCCGACCCCGATCCGGGCGCGCTCGACGAATGGCTGGTGCTCGATGCCGCGGACGGCAAGGTGCTGGCCCGGGTGGACGCGCAGACCGCGGCCGCCGGATCGGAGCATGTGCCGCACCCCGACCCCGGGCAGATGGGCCTGAGTGTCGGCGAGGGCCAGGACGGGGTGCCGCTGCTGTGGGGCCGCTGGGACGGCCGGACGCTCACCGTGGACCGGCTGGGCGGCGACGACTGGGTGCTGCTGGCGGTCAGCCCGTCCGGCGACCGCTTCCTGACGGTCACGCACTACCAGGAGACGCTTGCCGTGCACCGCGCCGCGGACGGCTCGGTGCTCGCCGAGGCGGACGCCGCGGCCACCGTGCCCCGCCACCCCGAGATGCCCCCGGACAACGACGAGGACGAGCCGTGCTGGGACTACTACGCCGGCTTCCTCGACGAGGACACCGTCATCGTGGGCACGGCCGGGAGCGACGAGGAGTTCGGCGCCGAGCGCCACTGGCTGCTGGACGCGGCGCGGATGAGCCTCACCGGGCAGATCGACTATCCGTTCCCCATATCCGGCTGGCCCACGGCGCTGGGCGACGGCACCTGGCTCACCCGCTCCGAGGCCGGGGACGCCCTGCACCTGTGGACCTTGTGAGTCGGCTCAGCTCAGGGTGTCCAGCCAGCGGGTGAGGCGGGCCCCCTCGCGGGTCATGATCTCCGGGTCGCGCAGGGCGTTGGAGAGCAGGGACATGCCCTGGTAGGCGCCGACGAGCGCGATGGCGAGCCCGTCGGGGTCGGCCACGCCCATCTCGCGGAACTGCTTCTCCGCCCAGTCGAGCAGCTGCCGGAAGGCCCGGCCCGCCGCGAGGTCGAGGCCGCCCTCGGCGCGCTTGTCGACTTCGGCGGCGAGGGTGCCCGTGGGGCAGCCGTAGCGGGCCGCCATGTCGCGCCCGCCGACCCACGCGGCCACGAGCCTCTTGAGACGTTCGCGCGGGTCGGGGAGCTGGTCCAACTGGTCGGTGAGGCTCTTCAGATGGGCGCCGTGCTCGGCGAGGGCCGCCTCGACCAGCTCGTCCTTGGTCTTGAAGTAGTAGTACACATTGCCCGCCGGGACATCGGCGGCGCGGGCGATATCGGCGATGGTCGTGCGCTCCACGCCCTGCTCGTGCAGGACCCGTGCCGCGGCGGCGGTCAGCCGCTGCCGCTTGCCGACGGCCTTCTGCCGGCGAGGTGGCGCATCCGCTGAGTCAGTCACCCGACTAACTATAGACAACCGGTGGTCGAAACGTGCTAGCGTCTGCGTCAGCGGAGTTAGTCAGTCGGCTAACTCACTTCCTCACTCATTCCCGAGACTCTTGGCATAGGGAGATCGACATGATCGTTGTGACCGGTGCGACCGGAAACGTCGGACGGACGCTGGTGCGGACGCTCACCGAGGCTCAGGTGCCGGTGACGGCCGTGGCCCGGCACATCACCGACGCCGACGTGGCCCCGGAGGTGCGGGCGGTGGCCGCCGACCTGGCCGAACCGGCCGGTCTGCGGGGCGCGTTCGAGGGGGCGGAGGCGCTGTTCCTGCTGGTGGCGGGGGAGGACCCGCAGGGGATCCTGGGCGTGGCGAAGGCCGCCGGGATCCGCAGGGTGGTGCTGCTCTCCTCCCAGGGCGCCGGGACCCGCCCGGACGCGTACCGGCACGCGGGCCAGTTCGAGGCGGCCGTACGGGGATCGGGTCTTGACTGGACGATCCTGCGGTCGGGCGGGCTGGACAGCAACGCCTTCGCCTGGGCCGAGCCGATCCGTACGGCGCGGCAGGCCGCGGCGCCGTTCGGCGACATCGGCCTGCCCTTCGTCGACCCCGACGACGTGGCCGCGGTCGCCGCCGCCGTGCTGCGCGACCAGGCCCCCCACCAGGGCGCCGTCCACACCCTCACCGGCCCCGCCCCCACCACACCGCGCGAGCGGGCCGCTGCCATCGCGGCGGCGCTGGGCGAGCCGGTGCGGTTCACCGAGCAGACCCGCGAGGAGGCCCATGAGCTGATGGCGCGGTTCATGCCGCTGCCCGTGGTCGAGGGCACCCTCGCCCTCCTGGGCGCGCCGACCGAGGAGGAGCAGCAGGTCAGCCCCGACGTCGCGGACATCCTGGGCCGGGCGCCCGGCACCTTCGCCGGCTGGGCCGAGCGCAACATCGCGGCCTTCCGGTGAGGGTGAGGCTGCCGGTGAGCGCGACGGCCGAGGACTTCCTCGCCGAGCCGCACATGGCCACCCTGACCACCCTGCGCCCCGACGGCTCGCCCCACGTGGTCGCGGTGCGCTTCACCTGGGACGCCCCGGCGGGCCTCGCCCGCGTCCTGACCGTCGACACGACGCGCAAGGCCAGGAACCTCACCGCCGGGCCGGGCGGGCGCGCGGCGCTCTGCCAGGCGGTGGGGTTCCGGTGGGTGACGCTCGAAGGCTCTGCCACCGTGCACGACGCACCCGATCGGGTGGCCGAGGGCGCCCGCCGCTACACCGCGCGCTACGGGGCGCCGCCGCCCGCCCCGCCCGGCCGCGTGGTCATCGAGATCGCGGTCGACCGCTTCACCCGCCTCAACCTCCCCTGACCTGACCTGACCTGACCTGAACGGACCGGAAAAGGAACCGAAATGCCCGTCCTCCCCATCCACGACTCGACCATGCACTACCTGGAGTCCGGCACCGGAGTGCCGATCGTCTTTCTGCACGGCAACCCGACCTCCTCCTACCTGTGGCGGCACGTCATGCCGGCCGTAGGGCCCGGACGGCTGCTGGCCCCCGACCTGATCGGCATGGGCGATTCGGGCAAGCCCGATATCGACTACACCTTCGCCGACCACGCCCACTACCTGGACGCCTGGTTCGACGCGCTCGACCTTCAGGACGTGGTGCTCGTCGGCCACGACTGGGGCGGCGCGCTGGCCTTCGACTGGGCCGCACGACACCCGGACCGGGTGCGCGGCATCGCGTTCACCGAGACCATCGTCAAGCCGATGGCCTGGGAGGAGTTTCCCGAGGGCGGCCGGGAGCTGTTCCGGGCGATCAAGACCGACGGCGTCGGCGAGGCGATGATCCTCGACGAGAACGCCTTCATCGAACAGGCCCTGCCCGCCGCCGTGGCGACCCCCCTCAGCCAGGGCGACCACGACGTCTACCGCAAGCCCTACCCCACCCGGGAGAGCCGGCTGCCCCTTCTGCAGTGGCCGCGCTCGATGCCGCTGGGCGGCGAGCCCGCCGACGTCGTGGCCAGGATCGAGGCGTACGACCGGTGGCTGGCGGCCAGCTCCGAAGTGCCCAAGCTGCTGCTCACGTATCAGCCCTGGCCGGGGGCCATGATGCAGGCGGACATCATCGCGTGGTGCGCGGCCAACATCGCCGGTCTTGAGATCGAACACTCCGAGGCCGTCGCCAGCCATCACACCCCTGAGGACCAACCGGAGTTGATGGCCGCGGCCATCTCGGCGTGGGCGGACCGGCTCGGCCTCCGCCACCCGTAACTCGGCCTGGCCACGCCCCGCTGTGCCCGCGCTCACCCTGGCAGCGGTGATGGACCGGTTCTTCCAGCGGTCCGACTTGGCCGCCTACCGGGACGTCGCGGCCGGCTTTCTGGTGCTACAGCGTCGCGCCGATGGCACCATCACGCCGACCGAGACGATCGTCCTGGTCCGCGCTTGATCACACAGGACGGATCCCGCTCTAGCCCAGCGGACGCGGCTGCGGCCACCGCTGATCGGCGGCCCAGTCCGCGAAGGAGGTCCAGGCGATGCCCGGGAAGTCGTCGCGCAGCGCGGGGATGTCCACGGAATAGCCGGTCTCCGTGAGGAACGTGAACATGGCCCCCATGTCCGCGCTGGCCTGCCGGACCAGGTCGAGGGGCACATGGCGGTACTCGACCGGGCCGCCGGCCGCCGCGCCGATCGCCTGGGCCATCTGCCGCGGCGTGGGCGCGTCGCCCGCGACCTCCACCCGGTGGCCGATCCAGCGCTCGGGGGCGGCGATCACGGCGGCCACGACCGCGCCCAGGTCGCGGCGGGCGATCTGCTGGAGCGGGGTGTCGGCGGGGACCGCGAGCGACAGGATGCCCTGGGCGATCTCGTCCAGGCCGCCCATGGCGTTCTCGAAGAAGTACGTCGGCGCGACCACGGTCGCGGGCAGGCCCGCCTCGGCCAGCACGCGCTCGATCCGCGCCTTGCTCTCGAAGTGCGGGATTCCGGTGGAGCGGTCCGCCGAGGCCACCGAGGCGAGCACCAGATGCTCAAGACCCGCCCGACCGGCGGCCTCGATGATCGCCTGGCCCTGCCGTACCTCCGCGTCCGTGCCCGACTCGAACGGCGTGGTCACCGCGAAGGCGGCGGACACGCCTTCGAAGGCCGCCGTCAGCGACGCCGCGTCGGACAGGTTGCCGGGGACCACGTCCACCCCCTGCTCGGCGAGCCGGCGCGCCCGCGGTTCGGCGGGGTTGCGGACCACGGCGCGGATGGCCTGCCCCGACGCCAGCAACGCCTGTGCCACCGCGCCGCCCTGTCCACCGGTGGCTCCCAGCACTGTGATCATGAGTACTCCATTACTTCGTATTCTTCGCAGAACAGCCGAGTCGCGCCCCGCACGCCCCCATCGTCATACATGATCAGCGAGCGGCCGGCAGCCGCGGTGGTGCCCAGTCGCCGTGTCGGAGGACGGCCTGGACGGTGACGCGGGACGGGGCCGGCCGGAGGGCCGTGTTGCCACCTGGTCGCCGCGGCGCCGCAATGACTTTGCGGTGAGTATGGGACAGCGACACGCCGATACCACGGCGTGTC
>NZ_JBSFMM010000123.1:0-34772 GCF_053599555.1 Streptomyces sp. NPDC000941 | reverse complement strand
TATCTTCCGATCCATCCGGTCCGGGTGTGCGGGCCCCACTGTGTGCTGCCGTGTGCCGTGTGCCGTGTGCCGTGTGCCGTGTGCCGTGTGCCGTGCTGCCGCGTGCCGTGCTGCCCTACCGCGCGACCCCGACGCTGTGGACGGAACGGGCCACGGCCTGGGCGCCGCCCGCGGCCCGTTCCCCTTCCCGGCCCTCGTCGCCCCCGTCCCGGGACAGGGCGGCGGCCCGCCGCCGGTCCGCCCGCCGGCGGAGCCACGACCGTACGGCGGGGACCACCGCGAGATGCGCCAGCGCGACGCCCGCCGTGTTGAGCAGTACCGTGTCGACGTTCATGATCTGGCCGGTGAGCTCGCTGTGCACCAGCGCCATCGTCAGGGAGATCATCGCGCCGGTGAAGACCGTACGGACGAACGAGGCGAGCGGGTAGACCGTCACCCGGCCCCCCGCCAGCGGCAGCAGCACACCCAGCGGCGCGAGCAGCAGCAGCCCGCCGCCGATGCTGCGGGTGGCCTCCCAGGGGCCGAGCGCCAGATCGGCGCGGATGGTGGCCAGCGGCTCCAGGGTCACGGCGGTCACCCACGGGGCGGACAGGGGGCGCAGGGTCAGCCAGCACACATACGCGAGATGTGCGGCGAGGAGGACGAATCCCGCGGCGCGGAAGCGGAAGGCGGCCCTGTGGCGGCCGGAACCATGACCCTGCACGACTCTCAGGACGCCTGTTGCGGGGGTCGCGGTTCCGGCCGAGTCGCGCTGGTGAGAAACGGGTTACCGGTGAGTCGGCCGGAAGCGGGAAGGAGGGCGGGAGCGCAGGGCCGCAATCGCCGCGCGGGGCTGGGGCGCGCAGAGCGTCAGGAGACGAGTGCGCCCGAAGTGACCGCGATCTCGGGGTGGCGGCGCATCTCCCCCGTGCACTCGTACCGCTTGAGCGGATCCCGGTCCGCGTCCGGGCCGCCGAGCACCACCCGGTGCCTGGAGTCCGCCACCGTGGTCTCCGCGAAGGTGCAGACGATCTGCGCGAGCGCGTACGACTGAAGCTCCTCCGGCAGCCGGTTCAGCCGCATCGCGCCGTCCGGGTCGCCCTTGGCCGGTCCGGAGACCCGCACCCAGTCCTCCACCGTGGTGGAGAACCCCGCCTCTTCCTCGGCCCTCGACGGCGGGTCCTGCAACTGGTCCAGCAGCGCGCGGGCGAGCTGAAGCGGCCCGGGCGGCGCCTTCTCGTCCGTCAGCCGTGCCGACCGGCTCACCGAGAGGATCCGCGAGGTGCAGATCAGATGGACCCGTACGGTGACCCGGCCCGCGCCCTCGGCCGACCGGCCCGGTTCGGGCGCCTGACACGACGCGCGCGAGGGGGCGGGGCCCGCGTCGACCGGCACCGACGTACCGCGGATGCCGCATCCCGAGGCCAGTAGTGCCACCGCCCCGAGCAGCGCGCCCGCCGCTCGCCGCCTCATCGCTCGCTCCCCTCGTCCGGGTCGTCCTGGCCGCCCTGTCGGTCGCCGCCCTCGCTACCGCCTTGGTCCGGTTGATCCGGTTGGTCCGGTTCGCTCAGCCGTGAGGCGTCCATGGGCAGCCGCAGCGTGAAGACGGCTCCGCCGTCGGGAGAGTTGTCCGCGGTGATCTCGCCGCCGTGGATATGCGCGTTCTCCAGCGCGATCGACAGGCCGAGTCCGCTGCCCTCCGACCGGGGCCGGGAGGCGCTGGCCTTGTAGAAGCGGTCGAAGACATGCGGAAGCACATCCTCGGGGATGCCCGGGCCGTGGTCCCGCACCCGGATCAGCAGATCGTCGTCCTCGGGCCGCACCGAGACCCGTACCGGCGAGCCGCCGTGCTTGAGGGCGTTCCCGATCAGATTGGCGAGGATGACGTCCAGCCGCCGGGGGTCGAGCCGGGCCATGATGCCGCGCTCCGCGTCGAGCTCGACCGCGTCCAGCCAGGCCCGGGCGTCGATGCAGGCCGTCACCTGGTCCGCGACATCGACGTAGTCCAGGACCAGCCGTGCCGTGCCCGCGTCGAAGCGGGTCACCTCCATCAGGTTCTCCACCAGGTCGTTCAGCCGCCGCGTCTCGCTGACCACCAGCTGCACCGCCGGGGCGATCATCGGGTCGAGCGCGTCGGTCTCCTCCTCCAGCACCTCGGTCACCGCCGTGATCGCGGTGAGCGGGGTACGCAGCTCATGCGACATGTCCGCGACGAAGCGTCGGCTGGACGCCTCCCGCGCGCTCAGCTCCTCCACCCGCTTCTCCAGCCGCTCCGCGGCCCGGTTGAAGGTACGGGAGAGATTGGCGAGCTCATCGGTGCCGGAGACCTCCAGCCGGGTGTCGAGATGCCCCTCGCCCAGCCGGTGCGCCGCCTCGCCGAGACGCTGCACCGGCCGCAGCACGGTGGCCGCGGCGGCCTGGGCGAGCAGCGCGGAGCCGATCAGCGCGAGGGCGGTGGCGATGCCCAGGGACCAAGCCAGGGAGTTGAGGTCCTGGCGCTCGGTCTCCAGGGATTTGAGCATGTAGCCGGTCGGCCCGCCGCCGTTCACATGGGCCCCGCCGATCAGATACGGGGTGCCCTTCAGCGTGATCCGCTGCCAGTAGAGGTGATACGGGGAGGTATTGGAGCCCGCGACGGCGCGTTTCTTGTCGACCGCGCTCCGCAGTGCTTCGGGCACCGTCTTCAGCGTCAGCAGATCGTCCGCTGAGGCAGCGGTGCACGGGCCGCCGCCCTCGGTCCGGGCGATCAGCAGCACCTCGTACTTCTGGCTGTTGTCCGCCATCCGATCCGCGGCGTCCTGCAATTCGGGACAGGTCGGCACGGCGGGCAGCGGGTCGGTGGCCTCCTTCAGCGACTTGCTGAAGTCGTCCAGCGCGGCGTCCTGGGTGCGGGTGAGCACCGCGTCACGATTCAGCCAGTACGCGATCGCCGACGCGGACACGGCGGCCGCCAGCGCCACCAGACCGAAGACGAGCATCAGCCGCAGCCGCAAGCTCAGCCACCGCAACAGCCCCGCGGCCCAGCCACGCGCCCGGCTGGGCTTCTCGCTCACTGTGGCGTGTCCAGCCGGTATCCGACCCCGCGCACCGTACGGATCAGCGTCGGGGACGACGGTACGTCCTCCACCTTCGCGCGCAGTCGCTGTACGCAGGCGTCCACCAGCCGGGAGTCACCGAGATAGTCGTGCTCCCACACCAGCCGCAGCAGCTGCTGCCGCGACAGCGCCTGCCCCGGTCTGCGGCTCAGCTCCAGCAGCAGCCGCAGCTCCGTGGGGGTGAGCTGGAGGTCCTGGCCGTTCTTGGTCACGGTCATGGCCGCGCGGTCGATGACCAGGGAGCCGAACGACGCCGAGTCATTGGCCTCCCGCTCACCGCGGCGCAGCACCGCGCGGATCCGGGCGTCGAGCACCCGCCCCTGTACGGGCTTGACCACATAGTCGTCCGCGCCCGACTCAAGACCGACCACGACGTCGATGTCATCGCTCCGCGCGGTCAGCAAGATGATCGGCAGCTGGTCGGTGCGCCGGATGCGGCGGCACACCTCGAAGCCGTCGATGCCGGGCAGCATCACATCCAGCACGATCAGATCCGGCCGCTGCTCGCGCAGCAGTTTCAGGCCGTCCTCGCCGGTCGCCGCCGTCGCCACGCGGTGGCCCTGGCGGGACAGGGAGAGTTCGAGGGCCGTGCGGATGGCGTCGTCGTCCTCGATCAGCAGAAGGAAAGGCACGTTGGTCATTCTGGCCTACAAGGGGCCTGTAGTTCGACCGTCAGGCGACCAGGAGGTTCATTCACTCCCTACCCCTGTGACGAGCCTGTGACAGTCGGCAGACAGGGCCATGAAACTGGCCCGGCAATCTTTTGGGCACCGGGAGGAGCGAAGACCCGGGAAGCACAAGGAACCGAGCAAGCTCTACCGACGGGGGGCGCGACATGAACACACTGCACTTCAACAACGCCGGCGCAGTCATTCGCACGCGCCTCCACGACGCCGGCCGGAGCAACGAGAAGTCCGGTGCCGTGAGCGGGCGGGGGTGCGCTCGCGGCGCCGGGCGTCAGCGGCCTCCTTATGTGGTGGCCATTGACGCGTACACGGGGGCCCCTGGGGGGAACACGGGTCCGGGGGGACCGGTGGAGCCGGCCGGCTCCAGGGAAGAGGGGGGCTCCGCGGACCAGGGGGACCGCGGAGGAAGCGGGGGAAGCTCGTACAGGGAGGCATCGGGGGAGCGGTGCGGGACGTCGGAGGTGGAATTCACCGCCTACGTCCAAGAGCGCCGCGCCTCCCTGTACGCCACCGCCTACCACCTGACCGGTGACCGGTTCGAGGCCGAGGACCTGCTGCAGAGCGCGCTGTTCTCGACCTACCGGGCCTGGGACCGGATCAGTGACAAGGCGGCGGTCGGCGGCTATCTGCGCCGCACCATGACCAATCTGCACATCAGCGCCTGGCGTCGGCGCAAGCTCAACGAGTACCCGACGGAGGAGCTGCCGGAGACGGTGGGCGACCACGACGCGATGCGCGGCACCGAGCTGCGCGCCGTGCTGTGGCAGGCCCTGGCCCGGCTGCCCGAGCTGCAGCGCACGATGCTGGTGCTGCGCTACTACGAGGGCCGGACGGACCCGGAGATCGCAGATATTCTCAACATCAGTGTCGGAACGGTCAAAAGCGGCATCTGGCGCTCGCTGCGCCGGCTGCGCGAGGACGAAGTCCTCAGCTTCGGCCGTGACGAGGAGGAGTCCTTCGGCGAGCTTGTCGCCTGAGGATGAACGGGGGATACGGGGGAAAGCGGGGGGACCACGGGGGCCGCCGTTCGGGGGAGCGTCGGTTGTACGGGGGAAACACGGGGGATCACGGGGGAAACGAGCGGGTCCGGACGGCCGGGGGGTCTGTCCGGGCCCGCCTTTTCATTGCGTCATTGCTCATTGCGTCATTACGTCAAGCGGCATCGCGCTGTCGCCGCGGCACATCCGGGCGCGTGCCTCAAGAGGTCCTGCTCGGCGACGCCGGCTCCGCGGTTCTCGGGCTGAGGCAGGCCCGGCCGGAGGCCGCGGCGGCGGCGATCCGGCCCATCGCCACGTCCTTCCCGCACGGATACGCCCCCAGCGCCGTATGCCGCGCCACGATGCCGCGCTCCGCGCGCATCAGCCGCCAGCCGCGCCGCAGCAGATAGGGCGCGGACTTGCGCCCCTCCCGCAGATCGCGCAGCAGCCGGCGGCGGAAGGTGGTGGAGGGCCGGCCGCGCAGACACAGGGCGTCGGCGAGGACGCCGAGCGTGCGGCAGCGCTCGATGATGTCGGCGGCGAAGATCCCCTCGGCGATGAACAGCGGCGAACGGCCGATCTCCAGCGGCTCGGCGCCGACGATGGCGCTGGTGGCGATGTCGTACACCGGCACCGTCGTACGGGACGTACGGCACAGCGCCTCGATCGCCGCGACCGCGGCGTCCGCGTCCCATGACAGCGGCGAGTCCCAGTCGGCGCCCGCCCCGCCCGGGAGTTGCGGCAGCGAGGGGTCGTCGCCCTCCTTGTAGAAGTCGTCCAGGTTGAGCACGGGCAGGCCGGTGCGGGCCGCCAGGGACGACTTTCCGGAGCCGGAGGGGCCGGTCAGCAGGACGACGCGGGCGGTTATGGGAGGACTGGTCACGGGACACCAGTGTGAGGCATGGCGCCGCCGGAGGGACCCCTCAGGTCGTGTGGTGTTCCCCCGGCGGTCGCGCGGCGTTCGCCCGGTGTGGCGCGCTAGACGCCCATCGGGTGCCACACCGTCTTCGTCTCCAGGAAGGCCAACAGCCGGGCGGTGCCCGGATCGGCCGACCAATCCACAGGCTGTGGACGGAGAACGCGCTTGAGGTTGTCCGCGGCGGCCTCCTCCAGCGAGCGGGCCAACTCCGCGTCCGCGCCCGCGCCCGCGAGGTCGATCGCGTTGACGTCCTGGTGGGCGGCGAGCGGGGTGGCGATCTCGGCGGTGCGGCCGGAGAGTACGTTGACCACGCCGCCCGGGAGGTCGGAGGTGGCCAGGACCTCGCCGAGGGACAGGGCCGGGAGCGGGGCGCGCTCGCTCGCCACGACCACGGTCGTGTTGCCGGTGACGATCGCCGGGGCGATCACGGAGACCAGCCCGAGGAACGACGACTCCTGCGGCGCCAGCACGGCCACCACACCGGTCGGCTCCGGCGTGGAGAGGTTGAAGTACGGGCCCGCGACCGGGTTGGCGGCCCCGGCGATCTGGGCGACCTTGTCGGACCAGCCCGCGTACCAGACCCAGCGGTCGATCGCGGCGTCCACGACGGCGGCGGCCTTGGACTTGCCGAGCCCCTCCGCGTCGCCGACCTCCCGCGCGAACTGCCCGCGGCGGCCCTCCAGCATCTCCGCGACGCGGTAGAGGATCTGGCCGCGGTTGTAGGCCGTGGCTCCCGACCAGCCGCCGAACGCCTTGCGGGCGGCGACGACCGCGTCGCGGGCGTCCTTGCGGGAGGAGAGCGGCGCGTTGGCGAGCCAGCGGTCCTTCCCCGCCGCGCCAGCGGCTGATGTCGCAGTCGTCACCTCGTACACCCGCCCGCTCTCGGACCGGGGGAACTTGCCCCCGACGAACAGCTTGTAGGTCTTGAGAACGCCCAGGCGCTCAGTGCGGTCATCAGACATCGAGGTACGCCTCCAGGCCGTGGCGGCCGCCCTCGCGACCGTAACCGGACTCCTTGTAGCCGCCGAACGGAGAGGCCGGGTCGAACTTGTTGAAGGTGTTGGACCACACCACACCCGCGCGGAGCTTGCTCGCCATCCACAGGATGCGCGAGCCCTTCTCGGTCCAGATACCGGCGGACAGCCCGTACGGGGTGTTGTTGGCCTTCGCCACCGCCTCTTCCGGGGTGCGGAAGGTGAGGACGGAGAGCACCGGGCCGAAGATCTCCTCGCGCGCGATGCGGTGCGCCTGGGTGACGCCGGTGAACAGGGTGGGCGCGAACCAGTAGCCGGAGGCGGGCAGCTCGCACTCCGGGGCCCAGCGCTCGGCGCCCTCGGCCTCTCCCGCGTCCGCGAGGGTACGGATCCGGGCCAGCTGCTCGGCCGAGTTGATCGCGCCGATGTCGGTGTTCTTGTCCAGCGGGTCGCCGACCCGGAGGGTGCGCATCCGGCGCTTGAGCGCGTCAAGCAGCTCGTCCTGGATCGACTCCTGGACCAGGAGCCGGGAGCCCGCACAGCAGACGTGGCCCTGGTTGAAGAAGATGCCGCCCACGATGCCCTCGACGGCCTGGTCGATCGGCGCGTCGTCGAAGACGATGTTGGCCGCCTTGCCGCCCAGTTCGAGGGTGACCTTCTTCTCCGTACCGGCGACCGTACGGGCGATGGCCTTGCCGACCTCGGTGGAGCCGGTGAAGGCGACCTTGTCGATCCCGGGGTGGGCCACCAGTTCGGCGCCCGTGGAGCCGTCGCCGGTGATGATGTTGACGACGCCCTTGGGGAGCCCGGCCTGGCGGCAGACGTCCGCGAAGAAGAGGGCTGACAGGGGGGTGGTCTCGGCGGGCTTGAGGACGACCGTGTTGCCCGCGGCGAGGGCGGGGGCGATCTTCCAGGCGAGCATCAGGAGCGGGAAGTTCCAGGGGATGACCTGGCCCGCGACACCCAGCGGGCGGGGATCCCTGCCGTATCCGGCGTAGTCGAGCTTGTCGGCCCAGCCCGCGTAGTAGAAGAAGTGCGCGGCGACCAGGGGGAGGTCGACGTCGCGCGATTCGCGGATCGGCTTGCCGTTGTCCAGCGACTCCAGGACGGCCAGCTCGCGCGAGCGCTCCTGGATGATGCGGGCGATGCGGAAGAGGTACTTGGCGCGCTCGGCGCCGGGCAGCGCGGACCACTTCCCGAAGGCCTTACGGGCCGCCTTGACCGCGCGGTCCACGTCCTCGGTGCCCGCGAGCGAGACCTCGGACAGCGTCTCCTCGGAGGCGGGGGAGACGGTCTTGAAGACCTTGCCGTCGGCGGCCTCGGCGAACTCGCCGTCGATGAAGAGCCCGTACGACGGGGCGATCTCGACGACGGAGCGGGACTCGGGCGCGGGCGCGTACTCGAACGCGTTCGTGAGGGCAGAGTTCGTGATGGCTGGGTTCGTGATGGCTGGGTTCGTGATGGCTGGGTTCGTCATGGCAGTCTCAGTCCACCGTCACATAGTCGGGACCGGAGTACCGTCCGGTGCTCAGTTTCTGGCGCTGCATCAGCAGATCGTTGAGGAGACTGGAGGCGCCGAAGCGGAACCAGTCGGCCGTCAGCCAGTCCGCGCCCAACGTCTCATTGACCAGCACCAGGTACTTGATGGCGTCCTTGGAGGTGCGGATGCCGCCCGCGGGCTTCACCCCGACCTGCACCCCGGTCGTGTCGCGGAAGTCGCGGACCGCCTCCAGCATGAGGAGGGTGACGGGGGGCGTCGCGTTGACCGCGACCTTGCCGGTGGAGGTCTTGATGAAGTCGGCGCCCGCGAGCATGGCCAGCCAGGAGGCGCGGCGCACATTGTCGTACGTCTGCAGCTCGCCGGTCTCGAAGATGACCTTGAGGTGGGCGGCGGTGCCGCTGCCGTCCGTACGCCGGCACGCCTCCTTGACCTGCCGGATCTCCTCGAAGACCTGGAGATAGCGACCGGACAGGAAGGCGCCGCGGTCGATCACCATGTCGATCTCGTCGGCCCCGGCGGCCACGGCCTCCCGGGTGTCGGCGAGCTTGACGGCGAGCGCCGCCCGCCCGGAGGGGAAGGCGGTCGCGACGGAGGCCACATGGACCTCGGACCCGCCCGCCTCGGCCAGGGCCTGCTTGGCGGTGGCGACCATGTCGGAGTAGACGCAGATCGCCGCGACCTTGGGGACGGAGCGGTCGGTCGGATCGGGGCTGACCCCCTTGGCGCACAGCGCCCGGACCTTGCCCGGGGTGTCCGCGCCCTCCAGGGTCGTCAGGTCGATCATGGAGATGGCCAGGTCGATGGCGTACGCCTTCGCCGTGGTCTTGATCGAGCGGGTGCCGAGCGCGGCGGCACGGGCCTGCAGGCCGACCGCGTCGACGCCCGGCAGGCCGTGCAGAAAGCGGCGCAGCGCGCCGTCGGTGGCGGTCACATCCGCCATCGACGCCAGTCGCTCGGCCGCCTCCGCGCCGTATGCGGGAACTGTGGTGGGCATGGTCACCAGGGGAGCATATCTACGCGCGTAGCCAAATGTCACCCCCGGGTGCCCGGTCAGAAACGACTTGTGGGGCCTCGCCGCACCACTCGGTCTTTCGGCCCTCCTGCCGACCCTCGCAGGTCGCCTGCGACGTCATACGGATCACCGGCGCCGCGGTGGCTGGTCTGGATGGGAGCGCGGGCGATGTGGCAGGCGCGGCGGGCGCCGCATGGAACAGATCTCCGGGGCGGTCCTGGTCGGGCTCGGGTTGCGGCCGGCACCCGAGTCCTAGGCCGTTCCCTTCGGCCGTTCCCTTCGGGCGTGAGCCGGTGCGAGAACCCGCGCATCACGAGAACGCCCTGTGCCAGGGGGAGCGACGCCCTGCATACGGGCGCGAGGCCCTGCATACGGGCCTGCATACGGGCCGGCGCGCCCGTGGGGCAGAATCGGCCCCATGACGAGCCCGGACGACTCCTCGCACGACTCCTCCACCCCGCGCGGACCCAAGGGGCCCAAGGGGGCCAAGAAGGGGACCGCTGACCAGGAGACCGAGTACGCGGACCGCGTCTACCGCTCCCCGGGCGGCATCGCGGGCGGCGTACTGCTGCTCGCGATCGGCGCCTGGCTGGGGATCGACGCCATGATCCGGGGCGAGGGCCGGGCGCCGTGGCTGGCGCTCGCCGGGCTGCTGTTCGCGGTGCCCCTGGTGATCGCCTTCACGGTCCGGCCCGCGGTGTTCGCCGGCCAGGACCGGCTGCGGGTGCGCAACCCCTTCCGTACGATCACCCTGCCCTGGGCCTCGGTGGAGGCGGTGCGCGCGGGCTACTCCAGCGAAGTGCTCGCGGGCGGCGCGAAGTACCAGATGTGGGCCATCCCGGTGTCGCTGCGGCAGCGCAAGCGGGCCACCCGGCGGCAGGCGCGGGCGGCGACCGAGGACCCCTTCGGCCGTACGTCCGTCCAGGCCGCGGCCGACGCGGACCAGCAGCGGCGGGCCCAGGCTGACCGCTCCATCGACGAACTGCGCGGCCTCGCGGAGGCCCACGCCACGCGGGAGGGCACGCAGGGCGAGCCCGAGGTGCGCTGGGCGTTCGAGGTCATCGCCCCGGCGGTGGCGGGGGCGGTGCTGCTCGCGGTGGTGCTGGCGATTACCTGAGCGGCCCTGAGCGGCCCTGAGCGGCCGGAATGGGATCGGGACGGCGAGGAGGCCGAGCGTGACGACAAGCGATGCGCCGAAGACCGACACACCCACCGCCGGACGGCGGCGGGTGTGGCTGCTGTGGCTGGTGGCCGGTATCGCGTACGCCATCGACCTGGGGAGCAAGCTGGCGGTGGTCGCGGGTCTTGAGGGGCATGCCCCCGTCCCGGTGATCGGGACCTGGCTGGAGCTGCGGGTGCAGCGCAACCCCGGCGCGGCGTTCGGCCTCGGTGAGGCGACGACCATCGTCTTCACGCTGATCGCGGCGGCCGTTGCCGTCGCCATCGTCCGGGTGTCGCGCCGGCTGACCAGCACGTCGTGGGCGCTCGCGCTGGGGCTGCTGCTGGGCGGGGCGCTCGGGAACCTGACGGACCGTCTCTTCCGCTCGCCCGGCTCCATGCGGGGCGCGGTGGTCGACTTCATCGCGGTCCGCGACTTCAGCGTGATGAACCTCGCCGACTGGGCGATCACGTGCGGGGGCGCCCTGGTGGTCCTGCTGTCCTTCCGCGGGGAGGAGCTGGGCCCGGTGAGCGGCTCATCCGACGGCTCATCCGACGGCGCGGACGACAGCGGTCCGGCTCGGCAGGGAGGGGCCGGCGCTTCATAGGCGATCGCCTGTTGAGACGCCCTTTCCGATGGCGGCACACCGCGTGGCCGCTTCCGTCCGCTGAGAGTCCCACGGCGCCCGTGCCGCCGCCGAGTTCGGAGTTCCGGCAGTGCTCTTCGGCGTCATCCGAAGCGAACTCGCCGACATCTTCGGCGAGGACCGGCTCGCGACCCTTCCCGCCACCACCTTCCCGCCACCACCTTCCCGCCACCACCTTCCCGCCACCACCTTCCCGCCCTCCACCGAGGGCACCGCGGGCACCGAGGGCACCGACACAGTCTGGCCGGTGGCCGGGTGGTCGGCGAGGAGATCGCCGCGGGCCGGCGCTTCAAGGGCAACAGCCCGGGAGCCCGCTCGCTCTACGGGTGATCGCCGGTGCCGGTCGACCGCTATGGCCTCGCTCTGAACTGCCCCAGGAGTTCACGGCTTGCGACCGTAAAAGGATGGTCGAGCCCCAGGCCGCGTTCTCGTCTCGCCACGACATCGACCATCAAGTCGATTCCCGCTTCGGTATGACCGAGTGCGAACTGGGTCCGGGCGAAGAGCTGTTGGGCCGCGAGCGCGATCGGGTAGTCGGGGCCGAAACGATCTTTATACGCCTGACAGACCAGCTGTATCGCCTCGTCGGCGGCAGCGAACCGACCCAGTACATACAGCGCCCAAGCGTAATTGTGTCGAGCACCGAGAGTGACCGTGTGCTCGGGGCCAAGGTGGAGATTGCATTCCGAAGGCAACGAAAGCAGCGCTTCGCTGTTGGCGGCCAGCTCGTCGACGGAGAGCTTCGTGAGCAGACTGGCCCGGGAGCGCAGAGTCAGTGGGTGGGCCGCTCCGAGTACTGCTTGGCGTCCCGCCACCACCGACTTCAGCAGCGTCAGGGCTTCCTCGCGCCTGCCGAGATTTGTGAGTACGAGTTGGAGGCCGTGACTCGTATCGAGAGTGTCGGCGTCGTCGCTCCCGAAAATGCGCTCTTGGGTTGCTCGTACGCTGCGCAGTAGCGGCTCGGCCTCGGCGTATCTACCCAGCCGGAAGAGTGCCCGGCCGGCCCTTGAACGTGTTGCCAGTACCAGTCGGTGTTCTGTTCCGAGGGACTGCTCCGCAAGGTCTGCCGCGGCATTGGCCGTTTCCCAGGCGGACATGTAGTCCCCGGTGCGGTGAAGGGCGATGGACAGGCGTTTGGTCACGGTCAACACGTCAGAGATGACTGGTTGTGAGACATGCCCCAGCAGAGCAAGGGCATGAGGGGCGAGCAGACGTAACTGCGGGTCGTACCGGCCGGCGTCGGGCTGGGCGGGGACGGCTGCGTCAAGCAGCCGGGCAGCCGTCGCGTCGAGGCTGGGGACTCTGTCACGGGGTGTGGAGGCGGCGACACTGTCGAGCAGCACGCCGTGGCTCTGCGCACAACGGACGCCCACGTCGACCAGTTCGGTCAGCGAATGGTCCAACAGTGCTCGCAGCGCCGTCTCACACCGGGCGCGGGGCAGAACGCCGCTGATTTCGGGCCGGTTCAACACAGACAGCGGCAATGGCTCGGGCGCGAAGCGAGCCAGCAGCCGCAGAAGGGAAGCCGCCTCCGGAAGGCCGCGGGCTTCGAATGCGTCGAGTGACAGCTGCCAGGTCCGACCGACCAGGTGCCGGGGGTCCGCGTCGGACAAGGCGTCAGCTCCTTGATCTATGAGCTCGACCCACTCGCCTTCGTCCAGGTGGCGCCCGTAAGCGTCCATCGTCCAAGGGTCGAGTACCTGGTGGGACAGGAAGCCACCCGCGAGGGTGAGCGCGAGCGGCAGCCGCCCCAGCCGGTCTGCAATGGCGGCGGCCTGCTGCCTCGTGCCACTCTGCGGAGCGAGGTCGCACAGTACTTGGGCCGCGTCGTCACGCGGTAGCACGCCGATGTGCTGCAACTCCGCACCGGGCCACCAGCGAGCGGCTGCGCGACGAGTGGTCACCACGGTGGTACCTCGCGAACTGCTGCGGAGCCAGCTGCCATCACGAAAGATCTCGGGGTCGTCGGCGTTGTCGAGCACCAACAGCCAGGGCTCGGGGGAACGGTCGAGGCAGTGCCACACGAGATCAGCCGCGGGCCGGAGCCCATTTCTGGCCGCCAGCAGTTCACCATCACCGGCGCCTCGGTCAGCCGCTACGGCCAGCATGCCGGCCCGTAAGCTCGCACGGTCGGCGGCATTCACCCACAGGCCGATCCGCCCGCTCTCCTCGGTGGCGAACTGGAAGAGGGCATAAGCCACGGCTGTTTTACCGCAGCCACCCATGCCATGGAGCACATAGACCTCACCACCGCGCTCCCTGCCGACACCTGCCTGCAAGCGCTCCAACACCTCGGCGCGGTCGCGCAGGACCGTGGGCGTCCGACCAATCGCCGGGCGGCGTACGGAGTCGGGGCCGCCCGTTACGGCCCTTTCGGCCCCGTAATAATGATGTTCATTGATGTGTTGGTCGCCCGAGGATTGGTAGACACGGCCGTCGTCCTCGGCGTGGCCGTCCATGGGTGCGCTCATCCAAAGATCCAGCTCTGTGTTAATGGGTCAGATGAGATGGCTGTGCCGTGATTGCGTGATAGGGCTTTGCGATCACATATCATTTCACTTCTGGGCTCGTTCAACAAGGATCACTGCTCGGCTTTTTGCCTTTGGCATATGCCTAATGACTTGAACTGTGTGCCGTGCATGGTCACCCGGGGGCCGTAGCGGTACGGTTGCCCCGAATTTGGGCACTGCCAGGGAGCAGTCAGGGAGTGGTGGCTATGGTCAGGCCGTGGGAAGCCGATCCGTCGACGACCTTCAAGGGGCGTCTGGGTAAATCGCCCCAAGAGCTGGGGCTGACGACTGACGATCCGGACTGCCCCGATATCTGGGAACTTGATAATGGCGATGTCGCCGTTATCGGAAGGGATCTCACGGACTCGCTCGGCAAGTCCCTGCCTCCGGGAGTCTCCGTGGGAGCCGACGAGCGGCTGGTGGTAATCCCCAGGAGCATGATGGTCGCGGCGAAGCCGGACATCCCCAGTGTTTGATTCGTTCCCGAATGGCACCTCTGAGCGCCTGATGCGTCCGGCGTATCACGAGGATTTTTGGCGCGTTTATGAGAGCGGCATCCGCTTTCAGAACAAGCTGGAGCGCGGCCAGAACTTCAAGGAACGAGGCTTCTCAAGCTGGGAAGCCTTTGCTGCCGGAAGGTGGACTGAAGCGCTGTCTCTTGTTGAAGAGAAGCGCGAAGCGTACGCCAGGCAGTCCCAAAGGGCTTCCGAACTCGGTGTCACGGAGCGCCGTCTTCGAGTGGTGGAATTTCCTGTTACCCCCTACGTGCAGTGGGAGCTGTTCGTGCTCCGTCTGGGCGTCGAGTTGGGTAAAAAAATCAAGGTCATCGATGCCCGTAAGATCGCGGATGTCGAAGAGCGGCGGCCTGTCCCCGAAGTTGTGATTCTGGGGGACGTCGTCATGTACGAAGTTGTGTATGACGACGACGGGAACGCGGCGGGGGCCAAGCGGTACACGAATCCCGAGCTGATCAAAGAAACATCGGCGGGCTTCAATGCTCTTTACGATCGAGCCGAGCCGTTTTTTGACTTCTTCGACCGGGAAATCGCCCCTCTGCCGCCTCCCGTTGTCAACTAAGAGGTTGTCTCACGTCACGTGGCAAGTTTCGCGAGCTTCTTGTAGTAGTTCAGGGCGGTGGCCATGGCCGGGCCTCGGCTCTGCCAGTCGTTGCGGACCATGTACGGCTTGAGACCACGAGCGGCCCATGGCAGGCTCACGCCGCATGATCGATGAATTCGCGAAAGACAACCTGCATGGGAGACTGCGGCGGGACCGCAAGGCGCTGCTCTGGAAACTCGACGGCTTGTCCGAATACGACGCCCGCCGACCTTTGACAGCGACCGGGACCAACCTCCTCGGCCTGGTCAAACACGTGGCCACCGTCGAGGCCAGGTACTTCGGCGAGGTCTTCGACCGCCCTTCCCCGGAACCGCTGTGCCGGTGGCAGGAGTCCGACGGCAGCGATCTGTGGGCGACCGAGGACGAGACCCGCGATCAGATCATCGGGTTCTACCGGCGCACGTGGGAACACTCGGACGCGACGATCAACGAGCTTCCCCTCGACGCCCCCGGCCACGTGCCGTGGTGGCCGGAGCCTTATCCCAACACGAACCTGTTCGCCGTCATGGTCCATGTCCTCGGCGAGTCCATCCGGCATACCGGGCACGCCGATATCCTGCGCGAGGGCCTCGACGGCCGGACCGGGGTGCGCGCCGAATACGAGATGCAGATCGACGAGGAAGCCCGTGCGGCCTACTGCGCGAAGATCGAGCAGGCCGCCAGGACGGCGGCACCAACCAAGGCTTAGAAGTTGTCTCATGTGACGTGATGTTCGTGCGTCACGATGCCGGTCGTGGGTGCTGATCTACCGGAGCGTCTGGTTCCTGATGAACTCTGGGGGTCGGCCGCCCCGTCGCTGCCGTCGTTCCGCTGCTCGTCCGCAAGGTGGTGGGACCGCTCCGTGTGACGAGCGGGCCGTGTTCATGGCAGTGGTGTACGCGCTGACCAGTGGTTGTGCCTGGCGGCATCTGCCGCCGACGTTCGGCACGTCGCCCGCCGCCGCGCACCGCCGCCTCACGGCATGGACCGAGGCCGGCCTGTGGCGTCGGCTGCACCGGGCGGTGCTGGACGAACTTGGGCCCGGGGCGAGGTGGACTGGAGCTCGGCGATCGTCGACGCGGCCTCCGTTCGCGAAAAAGGGGGGATCGCCGACCGGGCCGAACCCGGTCGATCGCGGCAAGAAGGGCAGCAAGCTGCACGTGCTGTCCGATGCCCAGGGCATCCCGCTCGCCGTCGCCGTGTCCGGCGCGAACATGCACGACAGCCTCGCACTCAAGCCGCTCATCCGCGGCATACCCGCCGCCCGGTCCCGCCGGGGACCACGGCGGCGCCGACCCGTCAAACTCCCCAGGAAGGTTCATCGTCCCAGGTCAGGAGGGCGTGTTCGGATGTCCGCCGCACCAGCTACCGTACCCGACCGAAACGACGAGGGTAGCGTTGGATCCCGTGATCGTATGGCTCAATGGCACCCACGGCGCAGGCAAGACGACGACCAGTGCACTCGTGCAGCAGCTGATCCCGGATTCACGGGTGTTCGACGCCGAGAAGGTCGGCGAGACACTCATGGACATCACGCCGGGGCTGCCCAGTACGGACAACTTCCAGCACTGGCCGCCGTGGCGGCCGCTCGTCGTCGAGACCGCCCGCCGCGTACTCGACTACACCGGCGGCACTCTGGTGATCCCCATGACTGTCCTGGTCGAGCAGTACTGGCGGGAGATCAGCACGGGCCTCGCCCAACATGCGGTTCCGGTACGACACTTCGTCCTCCACGCCGACCAGGACACCCTCCGCAGGCGCATCGCGGGCGACACCGTTGTCGGCCCCAACTCCCCATTCCGTCTCAAATACCTTGAGCCCTACGCCGAGGCGGCCCGCACGTGGCTGCACGCCGAGGCCGAGGTCGTCGATACCACGCACCTCACGCCCGCCCAGGCCGCCCTGCGGATCGCAGAGGCCGTCAAGAGCTGAGGCCCGCCCGCCGCGCGAAACGCAGGAGCAGGTGGCAACAGAGAACGACCTCCCGGTGTCGAGTAGTGCGGACAGGCGTGTGCGCGCCACGGGCCCCGGTCCCGGGACGGCATTTGGCCTTGACCTGCCGGGTCGGTCATGACGACTCCCCGGTGTCCCGGGCGGGGCTGTCGTCGTGCGGCTCGTCGTGCGGCGGCAGGCGCCTGCCCCTGCTCTCCGCCATGCGCAGCACATCGCGCAGCGCCTCGCACAGACGGTTCGCCAGGAACCGGAGTTCGCCGGCATCCGCCTTGCGGTCGGCGAGCAGCATCCGGGCGTGGCCGAGAAGCTGCGTTCCCATGGATAGCTGGAGGGCTTCGATCTCGTCGGCGCATCGGCGCATCGGCGCATCGGCGCATCGGCGCATCGGCGCATCGGCGCGTCGGCGCGTCGGCTCAAGCGGCTGTCGCCGTCGTCCGCCGCCAGGTAGCACGGCTTGCCGTCCGGGCTGGTCCAGGGCAGCAGGCGCAGGCCGGTCGTCGCGTTCATTCGGGCGCCTCCGCATCGGGGATCCGGGAGGCGAAAAGGGCGCTCACATATGCGAGTGCGAAGCGGTTAGGTTCGAGCACGTCATCAGCTCCTTATGGCTACGGCTGGTGGCCATGCCCCCGGACGCTCCCTCCAAGTCGCGTCGCGCGGGTCCTGTGTGTGGCCGGAGGGTTGTTTACTGTTTGTAGTGCAAGCGTGGCTTTCGGTGCGCCCGCCGCCTGATACGCCCAACGGCGCCGGAGCACGGCCCCCGCCGTCCGGCGGGGGCCGTTGCGTCGCATCGTTCGTATCCTGGCTGTCGTATGCCCGAGTCGACGGGGGTGGGCGTTGGAGCGCGGTGAGTTGATCGCGGGCCGGTACGAGCTGATCAAGCGGCTCGGCCGTGGGGGTATGGGCGAGGTGTGGGCCGGAAGAGACCGGAGCCTGCGCCGTGATGTCGCGGTCAAGCTGCTCGTCCTCCAGGATGCGCCCGACTCGGAGCTGGCCCTGCGGTTCGAGCGCGAGGCCGTGGCTGCCGCGCAGGTCAACCATCCCAACGCCGTCGCTCTCCACGACCGTGGTGTCCACGAGGACGCGCTGTTCCTGATCATGGAGAAGGTCGAGGGCGCCACGCTCGCCGAACACATCCGTGACGAAGGGCCGATGCCTCCTGTCCGAGCGCTGGAGATCGCGTACGGGATCTGTGCGGCACTCGCCGCCGCGCATCAGGCCGGTGTCATCCACTACGACATCAAGCCGCACAACGTGATGATCACCCCCGACGGGCAGGTGAAAGTCGTCGACTTCGGCATCGCCGGGTTCATCCAGACCATGTTCACCGTGGCGGGCACCTCCCAGCTGACTCCTGCCGGCACCCCTGAGTACGGCGCGCCGGAGCAGTTCCTCACCGAACGCGGCGATGTGCGTTCGGACCTCTACGCCTTCGGCGGGGTGCTGTTCGCCCTGCTCACTGGTCGGCCACCCTTCACCGGGCACAACGCCTTGGCGCTCGTACGCCGCAAACTGGACGAGGACGCCCCCTCACTCGCCGCGCTCCGCCCGGACGCACCGCCCGCGCTGACGGCGCTGGTCGCCGAACTCCTGGCGCGTGATCCACAGCGACGTCCCGAGTCGGCGCGGCAGGTCCTCGAACGCCTCAGCCGCCTGCGGACCGCGCTCGCGTACGGCCCCGCGGACAGTTCGGCCGAGGCTCGTAAAGTGCTGCTGGCCAGGACGGCCGGGGCGATGAGGGCGGTGCTCGCCCAAGCGGACACGCTTGCCCGGGCCCGGCTCGGGCAACGCGTACCCCGGTCACCGCGGCCGCCTGCGGAGACGGCAGCCCAGACGCGGCGCCTGGCCGGCTCCGCCGGACAGTTCGACGCGAGCTGGGTCGGCCCCGAGCAGCTGTCCACCTACGCGCGCGGACCGGGCAGCGTCCGTACCTGGTTCTGGGCCGTGGGCTTGTCGTTGGCGGCGGCAGGGATGATCTACTTCCCGATCGGTACGGGGCGCTTCCGGACGGGGCCTGGGAACGATGACAATCCGTGGGGCTTTCTCTTCGGATTGGGGATCATTGCCGCGGTCATCGCGGTCATCGCGGTCGTCGTCGCAGTCGTGAACACGTTCGGGGAAGTGCGACACGTGCGCCTGCGCAAGAACAGAGGCGGGTGGGGGCTGCACGTCGGTCCCCAGGGCATCGTGACCCACAGCGCCGCGGGAAGGCACGAGTTCGCCTGGGACCGGATCCAGCGCGTTGCCATCGAAGAGATCCAGGGGTCACCGTCATACCGGTACACCGGAGTCCACATCGACCTCGCGTCCGGCGCCAGGCGGCCGACGATGATGCGACCGGCAGGATGGATCTATCCCGAGCCAGGCACGGTCAAAGTCCGCCCGAGCGGGCGGATTCCCATCTGTGTCCTCGGTCCGATGACGGAGCGACAGCGGACCGACCTGATGGAAGCCCTCTCCGAGTACGGCGGTCAGCGGTGGGTGTCGGCAGTCTCCTTTGCGACGCTGCCCGTTGACCCTTGGGGCCGCCTGTGACGCTCTCGTGGACAGGCCGGGACAGAGTCCGTCAGACGTTTCCCTCGGCGGCCTCGCGGAGCCTTCGCACCACCGGCTCGTAATTGGCGTGGCCGTTCTTCACCCACCCCTCGGCGCACTCCAGCGCGGTGCTGCCCTGGTACGACGTATCGCGGACACCGTGTCGGACGAGCAGATCGACGAGCGCGAGAAGTATCTCGCCGGGCACCTCGCGCTCGTAGTACCCGGTGAAGTGGAGCAGCGCGTGCAAGGCCGGGCCGTCCTGAGCTCGTAGCCACGGCCGCTGGGCCGCCATCTCGGCGTCCTCGGGGCGGGCTCCCGACTCGAGGAGGAACCGCAGCTGGCTGACGCGTGTTTCGAGGGCTTGGCGGCCGTCGCTGTACGGCAGGACGGCCAGGAGGCGGCCGAAATCCGGATCCGTGAGCCGGATGCTCCGCGCGCCTCTGCCGGCGAGGTGGCGAATCGTCTCCTCGGGGTAGGGCTGGGTGGCGATCGCCAGGTCGAGCAGGGTCGAGCCGTCGCGGTTCTGCGCGTTGATGGGGGCTTCCGCGTCGATGAGTGTGCGCAGGATGGCCAGGTGGCAGGCGTCCTCCAGCCGTTCCACGCCGGCCGTGACCCGTTCGCTGTCGTCGAGTGACGCGAATTGAGGGGCGTTGTTGTAGGCGGCCTGGAGCGCGGGATCGGCCCCTGCGGCGAGCAGTGCTGTCACGGCGGACGCTTGGCGGTGGGCCACGGCGATGTGGAGTGCGCTCATGCCGCGCTCGTCCAGCGCGTTGACGCGGGCACCCTCGCTCAGGGCCTCGGAGAGGGCGTCGGCGTCACCGGCCTCGGCGGCGTCCATCAGCGCGCGGTCGGCGTCCGTGGGCTCGCCGGTGGGCTGGAGTTCGAGGATGCCGTAGTCGGCTTCCTGGTTGGGCGGGACCGCTGTGCTGAGGAGGATGAGGCGGGCACCGGCGAACCAGCCCGCGCCTGCGCTCGTGTCCACGTCGATGGCGCCGTCGTAGCCCATGAGCAGGCACGCGAGAGCGCGGTGCGCCGGCGAGTGGATGCCGTCCAGCCGCTGGAGGTCCGCCTCGCTCATGTCCTCCTCGTCGGGCGGATCCCCCATCTCGTCCAGCACGGTGGACGCCAGGATGTCCAACGCCTCGTACACGGACGTGGCCTCGCCCAGCCCCGTGAGGATGTCGCATTCCTCCCCCTCCCCCTCCTCGTCGTCGACCCCGTCGAAGAGGTCGAGCGGCAGCGGGGAGGCGTCGTCGTAGGCGTAGCGGTTGGCCACGGACACATAGCGCCCGCCGCGGAGTTCGGGCCGGCGCCGGTCGGCTTCGGCCTCCTTGAGGCAGCGCAGTACGTCGTTGAGGTCCATGGCCGCGATTGTGTACGACGGGGCCCGGCCGCGTGCCGTGACCCGGTCAGTTCTCGCGCTGGTCGATGAGCACGGCCAGACCGTCGAGGATGCGCTGGAGGCCGAACTCCCAGGCCTGGTCCTGTCCGCCGGACTGCTCCGCCGAGGCGAGGGCGGCGGCCAGGGCGGGGAAGCGCTCTCCCTGATCCCGCATCAGGTCGGCGAGGATGCCGCCCAGCTCTGCCTCGGGTGTGCCCGCCGGGCCCGCCGCGCGGGCCTGTTGGGTGATGCCGCGTACATGGCCGACCAGCAGGACGACCGCGTCCATGCGCTCGGCGCCGCTGAGCCCCGTACCGTCCAGCGCGGAGACGGCGCGCTCCATCCAGCCCAGCGCGGGCCCCATGACCCGCGGTCCGATCGTGGCGTCGAGCGTCCATGGGTGCGGGAGGAAGGCGGAGAGCAGACAGCGGGCCCAATCCTCCAACTGTCCTCGCCAGCCAGAGGGTTGTGCCTCCACCGCCGACGTCGGGTACGGGCCGATCGCGGCCTCGACCATCAGGGCGATCAGCTCGGCTTTGCCCGGGACGTAGCGGTACAGCGCCATTTTGGTGACGCCCAGTTGCGCGGCGACCCGCTGCATGGAGACACCGGTCAGCCCTTCGGCGTCGGCGATCTCGATACCGGCCCGTGCGATGCGGTCCAGGTCCAGGGTCGGCCGGGGGCCGCGCGACGGCTTGGTGTGGGGGCCCCACAGCAGCCGCACCGTCTCGGCGTGGTTGTCGGCCATGTCCGTCGCCCCTCTTGCCTCGATGTCTTGGCTACTTGATGTCTTGCGCTTCTTGGCGTCTTGCCGCGCCCAATAACTGCGTCTATGGTACACAGTAATTAATCGTGTCCATCGGACACAGTTCTCAGGGGTGGAGAAACCATGAACCGCAACGTCCTCATCTCCGGCGCGAGCATCGCCGGTCCGGCGCTGGCCTATTGGCTGGGGCGCCACGGCTTCAACCCGACGGTCGTCGAGCTGGCCCCGGCCCTGCGCGGCGGCGGCCGGGCCGTCGACTTCCGGGGCGATACGCACCTGACCGTGCTGGAGCGCATGGGCCTGTTGCCCGAGCTGCGCGGGATGCGGACCGGCGGCAGCCCGATGAGCTTCGTCGACGAAAGCGGCCGGACGCTGCTGCACCTGCCCGCGGAGTTCGCCGGTGGCGCCATCGAGGTGCTACGCGGCGACCTGGCCCAACTGCTCTACGAGCGCAGCCTGGACCACACCGAGTACCTCTTCGGCGACTCGATCACCGGCCTCACCGAGACCCCCTCCGGCGTGCGGGCCGACTTCCGGCACGCGGCCTCGCGCGAGTTCGACCTGGTGATCGGCGCGGACGGGCTGCACTCCAATGTCCGACGCCTCGCCTTCGGCCCCGAGGAGGACTACGTGAGCCACCTCGGCCACTACGCCGCCACCTGGGAGCTCGCCAATGAACTGGGCTGGGAGAAGGGCTCGGTCGGCTACAACGTGCCGGGGCGGCTCGCCTCCGTCGGGGCCGACCACCGGGACCCGGCGCGGGCCGGGGCGTTCTTCGTCTTCGCCGCGCCCGAGCTGTCGTACGACCGTCACGATCCCGAGCAGCAGAAGCGTCTGATCGCCGACGCCTTCTCCCGCCTCGGCTGGGAGGTGCCCCGTCTGCTGGATTCGCTGCACCGGGCCCCCGAGCTGTACTTCGACTCGATCAGCCGGGCGGATGTGGACAGCTGGTCCAGGGGCCGGGTGTGCCTGGTGGGCGACGCGGCGTGCGGGGCCACCATCGGGGGGATGGGCACGGGCACCGCCGTGGTGGCCGCCTATGTGCTGGCGGGCGAGCTCGCGCGGGCCGGAGGCGACCATCGAGCGGCCTTCATGCGCTACGAGGGCAGGCTCCGGCAGTACGCCAAGGGCTGTCAGACCGGCGGCGACCGCACCGGGAAGTTCCTCGCGCCCGGCACCGCGACCGGCCTGCGTTTCCGCAACGGCCTGCTGTCCAGGCCCTTCTTCCTGAACTGGATGCTCAGGCTGGGGGAGAAGGTCAGCAGCGATGTGGCCCTGCCCGACTACGCCGCTGAGCAGCCGCGTCTGCGGACGGGGGCTGGTCGCTGAGCGTCTTGCCTACGCACTACGCCGACGGTCATGCCGCCGGGTCACGCCGCCACGGAACCGCGCGGCCTGCGCTGAACAGCGGCGCCGACCGCCGCGATGACAACGGCGCCCGAGAGCACGAGCCCGGCATAACCTAGCCGCTGGGTCCGCCGCGCGTTGCACTGGCCGCGGTAGCGGGAGAACCCGTCCTCCGCGCGCTCCGCGCGCGGAGAGACCACGGAACCGCACTTCAGGGAGATGTCTTCCGTTATCCCGCTCTGGCGTTCGACGGTCTCATGGAAGTCGGCCGGAGTCAGCAGCATGATCACCGCGATGATGACCGGCACCAGGGTCAGCCCCGGCCACAGCAGATGTTCTTTTCCCGTGCGCTCCTTGCGCGCCAACTCCGCTGCCTGATCCGGCGGCAAGTGATGCTCACTCGCAAAGGACACGCTGAAACCGAAGCCTTCCGTCAGGGCTGACATGGCCATTGTAGGGGCCCACCGGGTACCCGATAGGCCCCTTCCAACGTCTCGCCGACCGCCGACCGTCTCAGATACCCGCCGCCGCAGCGAGATCCGCCTTGATCGCCGACAGGACCTGCTCCGCCGTCGCACGCGCCGACGCGAGCGCTTCCGCTCCGGGGACGTCGACCACCACCTCCAGGTAGCACTTGATCTTGGGCTCGGTGCCGCTGGGGCGGACGATCACCCGGGCCGACTGGACCGTGCTCCCCGGGCTGCTGCCGATGCGGCCGGAGAGGCGGTAGCGCAGCCCGTCCGTCGGGGGCAGCGTCGCCGTACCGCGCGACAGGTCCTCGCTTGAGGACACGGCGAGGCCCGCGAGCTCGGTGGGCGGCTGTTCGCGCAGCCGCTTCATGGCCTGACCGATCAGGGACAGGTCCTCGACGCGTACGGACAGCTGGTCGGTGGCGTGCAGCCCGTGCTCGATCGCGATGTCGTCGAGCAGATCGGTGAGCGTACGGCCCTGCTCCTTGAGCTCGGCCGTCAGCTCGGCGACGAGCAGGGCGGCCGTGATGCCGTCCTTGTCGCGTACGCCGCCGGGGTCGACGCAGTAGCCCAGCGCCTCCTCGTAGGCGTAGCGCAGCCCGTCGACCCGGGCCAGCCACTTGAAGCCGGTCAGCGTCTCGGCGTACGGGAGTTCCGCGGCGCCCGCGATCCGGGACAGGAGGGAGGAGGAGACGATCGAGGTCGCGAACGTGCCGCGGGCGCTCTTGTGGATGAGGTGCGTCGCGAGAAGCGCGCCCACTTCGTCACCCCTGAGCATGCGCCAGGCGGTCGCGGCGGGAGTGGCGTCGGGGGCGGTGGGGTCGGGAGCCGGTACGGCCACTGCGCAGCGGTCGGCGTCAGGGTCGTTCGCGATGATGATGTCCGCGCCCCCGGGGCCGAGTCGGCGGGCGGTCGCGAACGCCAGGTCCATCGCGCCCGGCTCCTCCGGGTTGGGGAACGCGACGGTCGGGAACGCCGGATCCGGCTCGGCCTGCTCGGCGACCACCGTGGGGGCCGGGAAGCCCGCGCGGGCGAAGGCCGCGATGACCGTCTCGCCGCCGACGCCGTGCATGGGGGTGTAGACGACGCGTACGTCCCGGGGCGAGGAGTGGGAGAGGACGGCGTCCGTACGGACGAGATAGGCGTCCAGGACGTCGTCGCCAAGGGTCTCCCAGCCGGAGTCCGGGCGGGGCACGTCGGCGAGGCCGCCGATCGCGGCGATCTCGGCGGCGATGTCGAGGTCGGCGGGCGGGACGATCTGGGAGCCGTCGCCGAGGTAGACCTTGTAGCCGTTGTCGCGGGGCGGGTTGTGGCTGGCGGTGACCTCCACCCCGGCGACCGCGCCGAGGTGGCGGATGGCGAAGGCGAGGACGGGGGTGGGGAGCGGACGCGGCAGCAGAGCGGCCCGGAAGCCCGCGCCGGTCATGACGGCGGCGGTGTCGCGGGCGAAGTCGGCGCTCTTGTAGCGGGCGTCGTAGCCGATGACGACGAGGCCGGGCCGCTCGCCTGGGGCGGTGTGCTCGGTGGAGCCCGCCTGCTTGGTGAGGTACGCCGCGAGACCGGCGGCGGCGCGGATGACCACGGCGCGGTTCATCCGCATGGGCCCGGCGCCCAGCTCGCCCCGGAGACCGGCGGTGCCGAACTGCAGAGTGCCGGAGAACCGCTCGGCGAGCTGATCGAGCGCCTGGGGCTCGCCCGCCTCTGCCGCCTCCAGCAGCACGGTCAACTCGTCACGGGTCTCGGGGTCGGGGTCCTCGGCCATCCAGGCGCTGGACTCGGAGATGAGTTCGGACTCTGGGGTGGGCGCCATGGACGGCCTCCTGGGGTGGCTCTGGGGGGTGGCTGGGTTGGGCGTGTGCGTGAGGGTTCGGGGCGGGTCGGGCGGGGCCGGGCAGCGCTGTCGCGAACCCGCGCCCGCCGCCTCGGCGCCGCCGGAGGTGAATGGCCGCCGAGGGTGGCTGACCAGTGAGTACCCCGAGACGCAGACGTGACGCCCACGGCCCGCCTGTGCCGGGCTGGGCCACCCGCCGGCCGATAGGCGCGGCGAGCCGGGGTCAGCGGCTCGGCGTCGGCGAGTCGGGGCCGGCGGGGCGGAGTCGGCCGGGCAGAGTCGGTCGGGCGGGTTACCACGGCCGGGGTCTCCGGCTCGGGTGCGCAGGCCCGGGTTGGCGGCTCGGGCTGGTGCGTCCGGGGCGGCGGGGTCAGCCGGTGGGTCCGGCCGGCACGTCCAGGGCACCGACCCGGGCCAGCGGGCCCCGGCCAGCGGGCCCCGGCCAGCGGGTCCAGGCGCCGGTGGGGCCAGGCGCCGGTGGGGCCAGGCCAGCGGGTCCAGGTGCTGGTGGGTCCAGGCCAGCGGGTCCAGGTGCTGGTGGGTCCCGACCGGTGGGTCCGGCCGGGGGCCCAAGGCTCGTAACTCGGGCCCGTGGCCCAAGGCCCGCAACCCGGGGCCGTGGCTCGCGTCGGCGGCTCGGGCCGCAGGGCCGGGGTTACCGGCCCGGGGCGGCGCGTCCGGGGCACTGGCTCCGGTCCTGTGGGACCGGGCGAGTGCGTACGACGGGTTCACCGGCTCGGGCCGTGGCCCGGGGCGTCGGCGGGCGGGTCCCGGCGGGCGGGGCCCGGCGACAGGCGCAGGCGGAGTCAGACGCGGTCGAGGACCTGCGCCAGGAGGCTCCCCATCCGCGCGGCGGAGTCGCGGCCGGCCTGAAGGACCTCCTCGTGGTTGAGGGGTTCGCCCGTCATGCCCGCCGCGAGGTTGGTGACCAGGGAGATGCCGAGGACCTCGGCGCCCGCCTCGCGGGCGGCGATCGCCTCCAGGGCGGTGGACATGCCGACGAGGTCCGCCCCGAGGGTGCGGGTCATGGTGATCTCGGCGGGCGTCTCGTAGTGCGGGCCGGGGAACTGCGCGTAGACGCCCTCCTCCAGGCTGGGGTCGATCTGCCGGCAGAGCGCGCGCAGCCGGGGCGAGTAGAGGTCGGTGAGGTCGACGAAGTGCGCACCGGCGATCGGCGAGGCGGCCGTGAGGTTGATGTGGTCGCTGATCAGCACCGGCTGGCCGGGGCGCATGCCCTCGCGCAGGCCGCCGCAGCCATTGGTGAGGACTACGGTCTTGCAGCCGGCGGCGACGGCGGTCCGTACGCCGTGCGCGACGGCGGCGACACCGAGGCCCTCGTAGTAGTGCGTGCGGCCGAGGAAGACCAGCGCTCGCTTGTCGTTGATCTTGTACGAGCGGATCTTGCCCGCATGGCCCTCGACGGCGGGCGGCGGGAAGGAGGGCAGATCGGTGACGGGGAACTCGTGTTCCGGGGTGCCGAGCGCGTCGGTGGCGGGTACCCAGCCGGAGCCGAGGACCAGGGCTACGTCGTGGGTCTCAGCGCCGGTGAGTTCGCGCAGGCGGGCGGCCGCGGCGTCGGCGGCGGCGTGGGGGTCCCCCTGATGGGTAACTGATGCGTTCACGCGCATGAGACTAGCCGGTGATTGCCTACGCGCGTAGAAGTATCGACAGGGGTGTTCGATTCGTTGCCAAGGCGCGATCGAACTGCGCGGAAGAGGCGCGCCGGGGAAGCGACGAGAAACGGCGGGGAAGCGGCGGGGAAGCGGCGGGGAGACGGCGAGGAGGCAGTGAGGGGGCGGCGAGGAAGCGGCGAAGACGCGACCGGGCCGCGGTCTCAACAGGGGCGCTTGCGCAGTTCCATGACGTAGTCGTGCGGGGCCCCCGCGGACTCCGCGGCGTCCGCGATCTCGCCGAGGTAGCGCGCGGACGGCAGACCGCCCTCGTAGCCGTTCAGTACATACAGCCAGGCCGCCTCGTCGCCGTCCAGAGTGTGGACGCGGACCCGCATCCGGCGGTAGATGTCCAGGCCGACGCCCTCCCAGCGGTCCATGGACTCCTCGTCCATGGGGGCGATGTCGTACAGGGCGACGAAGACCTGGGAGCGCGGTGCCTCGACGATGGTGGGGAGGGCGCCCTCCCATCCCATCTGTTCGCCGCCGAAGGTCAGGCGCCAGCCGTTGATCCACCCCGTACCGCGCAGCGGGGAGTGCGGTGCGCGGCGGGTCATCAGCCGCGCGTCGAGGTTGCCGGCGTACGCGGCGTAGAGCGACATGGCTCAGAGGGTACGGGAGTGGGGGACGAAGGTTTCGGGGGCGCCGTGAACCGTCCTTGAAGACTGGGCGGGAGTGAGTCTTGGTGCCAGGACTCATGCTCAGCCGAACGCCCCGAACGGTGTTGGGCGTTCTGGTCGACCGCTTTCTCGCCGCATCCGGCGCGCACGGATTGTGTCCGTGGTCCGGGGATGCGGGGGCGGCCCGCGGCCGGAGGCCGCTGATGGGCAGAGCCTCGCGTCCCGGGGTGCCCGGTCGGGCCTGGACGGTCCGATGCCCGCATCCATCGCTCTGGTGGGTGCGGGGCGGTGCCGTCCGTCACCGGATCGGGTACCCCAGGGCGCGCCTGCCGATCGCCACGGCGGCAGCATCGTGGCGAGTGGTCTTCCTGGTCTTGCTGGTGAGGGGCTTCTGCCAGTGCTGGGCGCCCCACTTGCTGGTGTAGGCCGGGTCGACGGCGACGATGGGGATGCCGAGTTCGGCCGCCATCGACACCAGCCGGGCCCGCAGCTTGCCGACGGGCATGCCGGAGATGAGGTTGCGGAAGCGTTTGCGGCGGCCATGCTTTTCGCGGGTGGCCTCCGCTTGGAAGTCGAGATCCTCGATCGCGACCGTGAGACCGTGGCGCTTGGCCCAGTGCAGCAGGCGGATCAGGGCGTGGCGGACCTGCGCGTCGCGGTGGTCGGCGGTGCCGGCCAGGTCGTATTCGAACCGGAGTGGTTCGCCGGTGGGGTTGCCGTGCTGGTCCAGGCGCCAAGCGGCGAGGTGGTCGGCGTTCGTGTCCACGCCGATGAGACCGTGCGCGCGGGCCGCTTCCAGCGGCACGGTCTGGACCGGTGGCCTCGTCCAGGATTCCAGGATGCGGTCAGATACCAGCGTCTGCGGGCGGTGTCCTCGTGGATGCGGTAGGCGACGGCCCGGTGGGCGGTGACGCGGTCGGCCCACTGCTCGCCCCGGTGGGCGAACGCCACGCGGGCGGCGAGCACGTACCGGTCGTGCGGGGCGTTCGCCAGGTGCTTCAGTGGTGCCGGGAGCTTGATCGAGACCTCGCCGCCGGGTGTGACGCGGATGGTTTCGTTGCCAAACCGGTTGCCGGACTCGCCGTCGGCTCGCAGGAACCGGCGCCCAGCCTCCCACCGCTTGCGCCACTCTTCCTCGGCGAACTGTGCTTCCGGCAGGTGATGGCGGGTGTTCAGCAGCCGTTTGCCGCCACGCGCCACATGCACCCGCCCGGCCTCACGGTCGGCCCGCACCGCCTGTAGCCGGTCTTCGAGCACGCGCAGGCGGCGGGACTTGGCGGACCACTCCTGCCGTGTGCGGTAGCCGCCCGGCGCCTGCTTGGTGCCCCTCTCGCCCACGGGCACATTCAGCCGGTGGGTGATCGTCGCGATCCCGGTTTCCAGGCTCTGGATGTGCGCGAGCCGGCCGCGCCGGGCGAGGGCCCACTGGTCGTGGGTGGCTTTCGTGATGCTGCCCGCCCAGCGCGAGGAGGATTCCCCGGTCAGGACACGCTTGCGCCGCGCCCACTGCTTGCTGTCGTGCTTCCACCCGGCCGCGCACCGGGCCTTCAGATCACGGGAGGCGAGCGAGCCAAGGTGATCACCGACCAGACGCAGCACCTTCTCGGCCCCGGCGGTCAGGCGCCCCAGCCGGGTACGGATCGCGACCCCGCACGGGCCGGGCACCACGAACGGTGCCGCCACCTCCCGCAGTCCCCCCACCCCGTTCACCCCCGGCCCGGTGTCGCAGAAATCCGTCACCACACCCAACGACCACCACTGGCAAAGGTCACACATTCGATGCAAGCACCTCTGTTCCCCGCCTGGGGAAGTGTGCGTGCCACCACTCGGAGACTCACTCATATGTGTCAGAACACGATCAAGTGTCATCGGTCGTGACCCGTTCACTCCCCCCGGAGGAGTGATGTCGAACGAGTGCGGGACAATGGAGCATGTGACTCGGATCGTGATCATTGGTGGCGGACCCGGCGGCTATGAGGCGGCGCTGGTCGCTGCCCAGCTCGGCGCGGAGGTGACCGTCGTCGACTGCGACGGTCTGGGCGGGGCGTCGGTGCTCACCGACTGCGTGCCGTCGAAGACTTTGATCGCCACCGCTGAGGTGATGACGAACTTCGACTCCTCTTATGAGGAGCTGGGGATCATCGTCGCCGATGACACCCCGCCGCTTGAGCAGGCGGCCCGGGTCGTAGGCGTCGACCTGGGCAAGGTCAACCGACGGGTGAAGCGCCTGGCGCTGGCCCAGTCGCATGACATCACCGCTTCGGTCACCCGCGCGGGCGGGCGCGTGATGCGCGGGCGCGGGCGGCTGGAGCCGGGGCAGTCGCCCGACGGGTCGCGAAAGGTGATCGTCCGGGCCGCGGACGGGACCGAGCAGACACTGGTCGCGGACGCCGTGCTGGTGGCGACCGGGGCACACCCGAGGGAGATCCCGGACGCGCAGCCGGACGGCGAGCGCATCCTGAACTGGACGCAGGTGTACGACCTGGACGAGCTCCCGGAAGAGCTCATCGTGGTCGGCTCCGGTGTCACGGGCGCCGAGTTCGCCGGCGCGTACCAGGCGCTGGGCTCGAAGGTCACCCTCGTCTCCAGCCGGGACCGGGTGCTGCCGGGCGAGGACCCGGACGCGGCGGCGGTACTGGAGGACGTCTTCCGTCGGCGCGGGATGAACGTGATGGCGCGCTCGCGGGCGCAGGCCGCCAAGCGGGTCGGGGACCGGGTGGAGGTGACCCTCGCCGACGGGCGGGTGATCACGGGCACCCACTGTCTGATGGCCGTCGGCTCGATTCCGAACACGGAGGAGATGGGCCTGGAGGAGGCCGGGGTCCGGCTCAAGGATTCCGGCCACATCTGGACCGACAAGGTCTCGCGGACCAGCGCGCCCGGCGTGTACGCGGCGGGGGACGTCACCGGGGTGCTGGCGCTGGCGTCGGTGGCGGCCATGCAGGGCCGGATCGCGATGTACCACTTCCTCGGCGACGCGGTCGCGCCGCTGAACCTCAAGACCGTCTCGGCGAACGTCTTCACGGACCCGGAGATCGCCACGGTCGGCTACTCGCAGGCCGATGTGGACGGCGGGAAGATCGACGCCCGGGTGGTGAAGCTGCCGCTGCTGCGCAACCCGCGCGCGAAGATGCAGGGCATCCGGGACGGCTTTGTGAAGATCTTCTGCCGTCCGGGCACCGGCATCGTCGTCGGCGGTGTGGTGGTCGCGCCGCGCGCCAGCGAGCTGATCCATCCGATTTCGCTCGCGGTCGACAACAACCTGACGGTGGAGCAGATCGCCAGCGCCTTCACGGTGTACCCGTCGCTGTCCGGCTCGATCGCCGAGGTGGCGCGGCAGCTGCACACGCGGAAGACGCAGGCGGAGGCGTAGGAAGAGGGCCGGGAGCGGCGCGCGAGGAACGTATTCCGCTCCCATACCATCTCGCGGGGTCGTAGACGAACAACATCTGTTAATTGGTGCAAGCTGCTGAAACCAGACGGTCGTTGGCGTTACTGTCAGTTTCGTGTTCGCTGCAGAACGTCGCCAATTGATCCTTGAAATGGTGCGTGCGAACGGAGCGGTATCGCTCCGCGAGCTCGCCCGCGTCGTCCAGACCTCCGAAGTGACCGTACGGCGGGATGTGCGGGCGCTGGAGGCAGAAGGACTGCTCGACCGCCGGCACGGCGGTGCGGTGCTGCCGGGCGGATTCACCAGGGAGTCCGGCTTCCCGCAGAAATCCCATCTAGCGACCGCGGAGAAGACGGCCATCGCCGATCTCGCGGCCGGTCTCGTCGACGAGGGCGAGGCCGTCGTGGTCGGCGCCGGGACCACCACGCAGGAGCTGGCCCGCCGGCTCGCGCGCGTCCCTGGCCTGACCGTGGTCACCAACTCCCTGCTGGTCGCACAGGCATTGGCCCATGCCAACAGGGTGGAGGTCGTCATGACCGGCGGCACCCTGCGCGGCTCCAACTACGCGCTGGTCGGCAGCGGTGCCGAGCAGTCCCTTCAGGGGCTGCGGGTCAGCCGTGCCTTTCTGTCCGGCAGCGGGCTGACCGCCGAGCGCGGCCTGTCCACGTCCAACATGCTGTCGGCCAGCGTCGACCGGGCGCTGGTGCAGTCGGCGGCGGAGGTGGTGGTCCTCGCGGACCACACCAAGTTGGGCACCGACACCATGTTCCAGACGGTGCCGACGGATGTGATCACCCGTCTGGTCACGGACGAACCGCCGCCGCACGACGACCGCGCCCTGACCGAACTGCAGGCCCTCGCCGACCAGGGCGTGCAGATCGCGGTGGCCGGGCCGGGCGCGGGTTCGGGCCAGGCGGGCGGTGAGGGCGGCCCGGCGGCACCGGGCCGCCAGCAGCCCCGGCTCGGCGGCCCGCCCCCCGCGCGCGGCGCGGAGGAGGGGCTGCCGCTCCCCGGACCGCGCCGCAACCACCCGCACCCACCGGGGCCCGGGCCCGGCGCCACGCTGCGCGGCGCGATGCCGCTGGCGGAGCAGCCGGGGCCGGGAGGCCGGGTCGCGGACCTGGCGCCACGGCGGCGCTGAGGGGCTGGAGGCCAGGGGCGCTGAGGGGGCTGAAGCACCGATAGTGGTTGAAACCCTGGCGGGGGCTGAAGCACTGGCGGGGCTGAAGCACCGGCGGGGGTTGAAATCCTGGCGGGGTTGAAGCACCGGCGGGGGTTGAAACCCTGGCGGGGCTGAAATCCTGCCGGGGTTGAAATCCTGGCGGGGTTGAAGCACCGGCGGGGGTTGAAACCCTGGCGGGGCTGAAATCCTGCCGGGGTTGAAATCCTGGCGGGGGCTGATGCCCTGGCCGGCTCAGCGCGGCTTCAGGCCGGTGAAGGTCAGGGCCAGCAGCCGGTCGGCCAACTCCGGGTCGTCCGGCGACTGTTCCACGGCCAGCGAGATGGCGTTGGTCAGCTGCATCAGATCGTCTATGCCGACGTCGGACCGTACGTTCCCGGACTGCTGCGCGCGGGCGAGCAGCGCGCTGCCCGCCTCGCGCATCGGCAGACCGCATCCCTGGGACAGCGATGAGCTCTCGTCCCCGGAGGCCGCCATCAGGGCGTGTGAGAGCCCGCGGTAGGTGCTCGCGTAATCGATGATCTCGCGCAGCCAGTCGACCAGCGCCCGGCACGGCTGTGGCGCCTTCGCCAGCTCGCGGGCGCGCGCCAGCAGCGCGCAGACCTCTTTCTGGAAGACGGCGCCCATGAGCGCGGTGCGGTTGGGGAAGTGCCGGTAGAGAGTGCCGATCCCCACGCCCGCGCGGCGCGCGATGTCCTCGAGCGACGCGTCGGTGCCATGCTCGACAAACGCCGTCCTCGCCTCGGTCAGCAGCCGCTCGTAATTGCGGCGCGCGTCGGCGCGCATGGCGCGCGGTGGGGTGTGCGCCGTGGCTGTCTCGGTCGCCATCGCGGTCCTCCCTGCGCCGCTGGTCGTACGGGGTCGGTCGTACGAGGTTGGCCTCGTACGGGTCGGCCAGCTGTACGGACTGGCCGTACGGGGCCGTGGGTCAAGCATGCCATTACGAGCCGGGTGGGGGCGGCGTCGGCGGCGGGACCGGGAGCCGGACCAGCGGCGGCTGGGGATCGGCGCGGTACGGGTCGAGAGCGGCCGCGCGCTCATGGTAGGGGAGCCGGGAAAGCCGGGAGACCAGCCTCCACATGGTGCGCTCGGCGGCCAGCTCGGTCGGCAGCGCCAGGCCCAGCGACTCGGCCAGCGGCTTCCGGCCAACGTTGACCAGCGCTCGTACGGCGGCGGCCCACTCGTCGGTGGCCGTTACGGCGGACCGGTACCAGAGCGGGATCAGCGCGATCAGGACGGCCGCGGTGGTCAGCAGCGCGGTGCGGTCGGCGTCCGCGGAGCCCAAGGCGGCCAGGGCGGCCGCGGCCACTGCGGCGTGCCCGTAGAGCAGCGCTATGAAGAAGTCGACGCTGGCGCGGGCCAGTTCCTCTTGGCGGGCGGACCTGCTCGGGTGCCATGCCGGTCAGTTCGCCCCAGAGCACCTGGGTGTCGAGGCGGAAGCGGTCATAGCCGTACTCCTCCAGGCGGCGGATCGCGTTGCCGAGACGGGTGGGGGCGATCTGGTCGCCGTCGATCGGGTATCGGCTCAACCGCTCCTGGAGCAGTGCGCGTTGGGCCGCCGTGCGCAGCCGGTCCCGGCGGGCGGCTCGGGCGATACGCGGGTTGGCGCGCAGGTCGGCCAGTTGCCGGGCCGCCTCGGGTGGCAACGCGCCCGCGCGCTCGCGCTCCTCCAGCCGCAGCAGGGTGAGGCGGTCGTGGAGCTCCTGCTTGGTCTGCCGGTGGCCGCGGCAGCGCGTGTCGTAGGCGGTGGCCGGCCAGAGGACGTAGCCCTCCAGCAGGCGGTAGAGCAGGGTCTGCACGGCGGAGAGGACCAGCCCGAGGAGGAGGGACACGGTCAGCAGAAGGACGGCGGTGTTGACCTTCGACGAAGGCCACAGCCGCTGCGCCAGATCGATGTGGTGGAGGCTGGGAGCGACGGTGAAGAAGAAGACGGAGAGGTTGAGGGCGGTGGGCAGGATCCAGCCGACGAGCAGCGTCCAGGCGCCGCCGAGCACGCCCTTGGCGATGTCACCCACGGGGGAGGGCCTCTCGTGGGTGGGTGTCGGGCAGGCGGGTCACGCGTCGTCGTCCGTCTCGTCGTCCCAGTCGTCGTCACCGAACGGAGGGCCGGGGGGCCGGGCGGCGAGGCTTTCCTCGAACGTGATGTTTCCGTGGACATTGCCCGCTTGGATGATGGAACCGGGTGCGTTGAACTCGATGTGGACCTCGTTGCTTCCGGCGACCGTGCCGTATCGGCTCAGCCACTCCTGGAAGGCGTGGGCGAACTCCTGGTCCTCGCGGCTGCGTTCCTCGATCTGTACGACGAGCCGGTGCGGAGCCACCACAAGGTCTCCCTCGGTGGCGTCCCGCCGCAGCACCAGCGCGATCAGCGCGTCCCAGGCTCGCCGCGCCGCCGCGTCCCCGGTCCGCGCGGCCGCCTGGATCCGCGTGATGAGTGCTTCCTGATCCCCCTGTGCCATGGGCTCCCCCTGCTCGGCCGAGTCCACATCCTGCCGGGCGGGTGGCTCTGTCCGCCACTGGACGTACCTGGGCCCCGGTCGAGGGGATCGACCGGGGCCCAGGTTTTGACTGTACGACGGGGTGTCAGTCCTTGATTTCGCAGATGACGGCGCCGGAGGTGATGGAGGCGCCGACCTCGGCGGCGAGGCCCTTGATGGTGCCGGCCCGGTGGGCGTTCAGCGGCTGTTCCATCTTCATGGCTTCCAGGACCACGACCAGGTCACCCTCGGCGACCTGGTCGCCCTCGGCCACGGCGACCTTCACGATGGTGCCCTGCATCGGCGAGGCCAGCGTGTCACCGGACGCGGCCGAACCCGACTTCTTCACGGCCTTGCGCTTGGGCTTCTTCGACCCGGCCCCGCCGCCCGCCGTGGCGGTGGCCACGCCGAGCGAGGCGGGGAGGGAAACCTCCAGCCGCTTGCCGCCGACCTCGACGACCACCGTCTCCCGGGCGACGGGCTCGTCGGTTTCGTCGGTGCCCGTGGGGGTGTAGGGGGTGATGGTGTTGGTGAATTCGGTTTCGATCCAGCGGGTGTGGATGGTGAAGGGGTCGCTGGTGAAGGCGGGGTCGGT
>NZ_JBSFMM010000122.1:0-34790 GCF_053599555.1 Streptomyces sp. NPDC000941 | reverse complement strand
CGGCGCGAGGCGAGGGCGCGTCCGCCGGGGCCGCGCCCGCCAAGGCTGCGCCTGGCCACGCTGCGTCCGCCGAGGCCGTACGCGCCGCAGCCGCACCCACCGCGCCCTCACTCACCCCGCCCGTACCGCAGCCCGCCGACCTCGCCCAGACCGAGCGGTCCGAGATCGGGCAGACCGCGGACCGGCGCGCCGACGCTTACCAGCGCTCGCTGCTGCGGCGCGCGCCCCGGACCATGTTTCCCAACCGCCCCTCGACGCCTCCCACGACCGCCGGCGCCGCGGGGCCGCAGGGGTGGGCACACGGCGAGTTCCGGTCGGGGCGGCTGGAGGTGGCGGCGCGGGAGGTGGCCGGGCGCTGCCGGGCAGGCGAGGAGACCGTGTATCTCGCGGCCGTCGGCACGCTGCTGGCGCGCCGGGCGGGCCTGTCCCACTGCGTACTCAAGACGATCTTCGCGAACCGGATCGGCGCCGAGCGGCAGGCGATGGTGACCCCGCTCGCCTCGGATGTGCTGCTCTGCTTCGATGTCTCAGGGCCCTCGTTCGACGACTGCGTCCGCGCCGCCCACCTCGCCAAGCTGCGCGGATACGCCCGGGCCCAGTACGACCCCGCCCGTCTGGAGCGGCTGGTCGCGGAGGTCGGCCGGGAGCGCGGTGAGCAGCTGGACCTGTCGGTGCTGCACAACGACCTCGGCGCCCTCGCGCCCCCCGCGGCGGACGGCGGCCGCCCGGCGCGCGGTTCCGCCGCGACGGAGACCTCCTTCCGCTGGGCCGAGCCGTTCCGGCTGCCCTCGGTCAAGCTCTACTGCAGTGTGCGCACCACGGACCGCGGCGAGCGGGTGATCGGCCTGGCCGCCGACACCCGGTATCTGCCCGCGCCCGACCTCCGCGGGCTGCTGTACGGCGTGGAGGAGCTGGTGGTGAACGAGCACCAAGGAGAGACGCGGGACCGGGACGTCGACGAGCGGCTGTCGGCTCATGTCTCGTAACACCGTCGGGGTGGTGATCGCCGCGATGAACTCCGCGGAGTTCATCGACCAGGCACTCGGCTCCCTGGCCATGCAGACCACGCTCGCCGACCAGGTGGTGGTGGTCGACGACAACTCGGGGGACGACACCGTACGGCTGGTCGAGCGCTGGCGCGCCATCCTGCCGCTGACGCTGCTGCGCAACCACGGCCCGCGCCGCCTGGGGGTGTGGGGCGCACGGCGGGCCGCGATCGAGGCGCTGGAGACGGATCTGGTGCTCCAGTTGGACGGCGACGACGTCATACTGCCGCACCACGTCGCCGCGATGAGCGAGACGTACGCGGCCGCGCCCGGCCTGATCAGCCCGCGCCCGCTCACCTGGACCGGCCAGGGCCCCTTCCGCCCCGCCACGTACACCAAGGGCGGGCTGCCGGTCCCGGGCGATCAGCTGATCCAGCTGCTGGCGCAGAACTACGTCGTCGTGGGGTCGTTGTTCGCGCGCGAGCTGTACGAGCGGATCGGCGGCTACCGCCATGTGGCGTACGGCGAGGAGTGGGACCTGTGGCTGCGGCTGGTGGCGGCCGGGGCGCGGGTGAGCAAGCCGGACGAGCCGTCGTATGTCTACCGGGTGCGGGCCTCCAGCTATGCGGGGGGTTTCGCCCGGAACGAGGCGGAGACCGAAGTGCTGAACCGATTCCTTGAGGAAGCCGGGCACCCCGTCCACCGGCAGGCGGTGAAGGTGGCCCTGCTGCAGCGTACGGGCCTCGCCGCGCTCGGCGCGCTCACGCCGGTGAGCGGCCCGCTGCCCGAGCCCGTACGGGCCTTCGCCGCCGGGCATGAACGGCCCCTGACGCGGGCGTACCGCGATCAGGACCTGGGCTGGGTCCTCGCCTTCGACTCCGAAGTGGCTGTCACCGACGACCACGCCCGGGTGATCGTGCACGTCGTCGAGAAGGACGGGAACTACGAGGCCGTGGAGATAGCCGATCCGCTGATGCGCCGCGACGCGTCCTCGCTGCGCGACATCCTGCGCGGCGAGCGCGGCGAGCGAGGTGAGCGATGAGCCGCGAGCAGGCGGTCAAGGAGGTGTTGGAGCGGGCCGCGCGGGTCCCGGACCGCTTCCGGCGGTTCGAGGTGGGCGCCGAGACCGCGGCCCGGGTGCACCGGATCGACGGGGCGCTGCTTGACGAGGCGCTGGACCTCGGCCTCGCATACGAGGGGAGCGGCGCGGACCGCCGCTTCGACGACTTCGATCTGAAGAACCTCGGCCTCGGCCTGCGCATCCCGTCCCCCGCCTGGCTTCAGGTGCGGCTATCGGCCCAGCCCTTCAACGCGGAGGCGGTCGCCACGACCACCTATCGGACGCGGTTCCAGGGGCGGGTGGGCGGCGAGGTCCTGGAGCCCTCGCCGCAGCTCGCCTCCGGGGTGGTGGACGGCACGCTGCGGCGGATGGGGCCCGATGTGTTCGAGGCGGATCTCCACGTGTCCGCAGGCGAAAACGCGCCGGATGCGGACAAGGGCGCGGCCGACTGCGCTCGGGAACTGGGGCCGGTGCTGCCGGAAGCCGCATGGCTCGAGTACTACCTCGTGCCCGACGAACTCCGCGACGACGTCGGCTTCGTACGGGAGACCCGGCTGGCCGACTGCCGCGCCGGCACCACCTACCTGGCGCACGTGGCGGCAGAGGCCGGGGCGGCCGTGCGGCCGGCCGGCGGGCTGCTGCTGGCCGGCGCGTTCCCGCTGCCGCACGCCTGGCTCGAGGTGCGCCGCGGCGATCGCTGGCTGCCCGCCGATCCGTACTACCTCATCAGCATGGCCGGATACGGGCTGCTCGACGGCGAGCGATGGCCGCCGCACCGGTCGGTCGCGGGGACGGTGTGGAAGATCTGCGGCCCCTACGCGGATCTGTGCTTCCTGGCGACGGCGAGCGACGGCCCGAGCGACGGCCCGAGTGGCGGGCGGCCCGTGAAGACCTCCGTCAGGATTCTGCGGCGATCGACCTGAGCGCCTTGCGGTCCGTCTTGCCGTTGCCCGTGAGCGGCAGCTCCGGGACCACCAGACAGCGGGCCGGGACCTTGTACGCCTCGATCTCCGCCTTGAGCGCGGCCAGCACCTCACCGGGGCGCAGCGAGGAGCCCGCCACGCACAGCACCGCCTCCTCGCAGTCCCCCGACGGCGGCAGGACGGCCGCGCCGCGCACCCCGGGCACCCGGCGGGCGGCGGTCTCCACCTCCTCGGCGCTCACCCGGAACCCGCGCTGCTTGTACAGATCGTCGCGGCGCCCGGAGAAATACAGATAGCCGTCCTCGTCCAGCCGGCCGAAGTCCCCGGTGCGCAGCTCGGGAAAAAGCCCCTCGGCGCGCGGGAACCGCTGTGCGGTCTGCTCCGGCCGCCGCCAGTAACCCGCCATCACATGCGGGCCGCGCACCACGATCTCGCCCACGGTGCCCGGCGCCGCCCGCCGCCCCCGCTCGTCCACCACCAGGACCTCCGTACCGGGCAGCGCCCGCCCGCACGCGCCCGGTCTGCGCAGATCCTCGTCCGGCGGCATGATGGCCACCCGCTTGCACTCCGTCAGGCCGAACATCAGCTGCACCCGCAGCCCGGGCAGCGCGGCGCGCAGCCCGGCCAGCACCTGCGGGGGCATCGCGGAGCCGGTGTTGGTGAGCAGCCGCAGCCGTACGCCGTCGGCGCCGTAGCGCGGCAGCATACGGGCCAGGCCCTGCGCGAGCGACGGGACCACGGGCAGCACGGTGGCCCCGGAGCGGCGGAGGTTCTTCAGCAGGATGAGTCCTACGTCCGAGGTGCCGCCGAGCCAGAGGTGGGCGCCGGCCAGAGTGCTGAGGAAGAGCTGGTAGAGGCCGTAGTCGAAGGAGAGCGGCAGCGCGCAGTAGACGACGTCGTCGGTGCGGTACGCGAGCTCGCCGTGGATGGCCCCGGCCGCGAACAGCAGTTGGGCGTGGGTGGATACGACGGCCTTGGGCGGACCGGTGGAGCCCGAGGTGTAGATGAGGCAGACGGGGTCGACGGACAGCGGGCCGGTGGTCTCCCACGGGTCCTGGCCATCTCCGCTGTACTCGTCGTCCTCATCCAGGAGCGGTGGGCCGTCGTCCGCGGTGACCAGGAGGGCCGCCTGGCTGTCCTCGCGGACATGGGCGAGGGCGGGGCCGCGTACCTGCTCATGCAGTACGCAGAACGCGGCCCCCACCCGCGAACAGCCGTACACCAGCGCCGCCATCGGGAGTCCGGACGGCAGGGCCAGCAGCACCCGGTCGCCGCGCCCGGCGCCCCGCTCGCGCAGCCACCCGGCGGCCCGCAGCGAGGCCGTGCGCAGCCGGGCGTAGTCCCAGGTCAGCCCGGCGTGAGTGAGAGCCGGGCGGGTGGGGTGGCGGCGGGCCGCCGCGTCGAGCAGATCGTGCAGTACGGCCGACGGCCCGAACTCGGGGTCGCCGGTGGGCAGATCACCGGCGGGCATTCCGCGCTGCCTCCTGCGCGGCCTCCGCGGCCAGCGCCTTGCGGTCGATCTTGCCGTTGGCGTTCAGCGGGAACCGCGCCACCTGCTTCAGGACGCGCGGAATCGCGGCCCGGGGGAGCAGCTTGCCGAGTTCTTCGACGACCGGCCCCCGCTCGGTGGCGGCCCCGGTGTAATAGGCGTGCAGGGCATGGCTGTTGCCCGCGGGCACCGCCACCACCACCGCCTCGTCCACCCCCGAGCAGCGCCGCAGCGCCCACTCCACCTCCGGGATCTCCACCCGTACGCCCCGGATCTGCACCTGGTGGTCGAGCCGGCCCGAGTACAGCAGGGTGCCGCCGGGGGCCGTGGTGACCAGGTCGCCGGTGCGGTACCAGCGTTCGCCGTCGAGGTCGAGGAAGCGCCCGGCGTCGTCCGCCGGATCGAGATAGCCCGCGAACATCTGCGGCCCGGTGACGCACAGTTCGCCCCGCTCCGGATGCCGGTTCCCCTCCGCGTCGAGGAGCGTGGCGCGCATCCCGGGGTGGAGCCGGCCCATGGGCACGCCGCCGTGCGCCTCGGGGTGTGGGACGTCGGTCGCGCGCCACTTGTGGACGGTGACGTTCATGGTGACTTCCGTGGGCCCGTACAGGTTCACCACGGTGGATCCGGGGGCGGCCCGCTGCCAGTCGGCCGCGTCGTGTTCCATCAGCGCCTCGCCCGCGAAGAAGCTCCAGCGCAGGCCGGGCATGGCCGCGTCGGTGAGCCGCCGGGTCCTGCGGACGACGGAGATCGTGCTGGGGGCGGAGAACCAGACCGTAATGCCGAGTTCGTTCACCAGCGTGGGGAGATCGGCATAGCCGAGGCCGGGGACGTGGGCGACGCACGCCCCCGCGCTCCAGGCGCAGAACAGATCGAAGATCAGGGGGTCGAAGGTGATGTCGACCGTCTGTGAGAAGACGTCCAGCGGCCCGAAGTCGTAGAGGTCTCGCACACACCGCAGAAAGTGCTCGCCATTCCCGTGCGAGATGGGCACGCCTTTCGGGCGGCCGGTGGAGCCCGAGGTGAACATGATGTACGCGCGGTCGTCCGGTTCGACGCACCACGGCTCGAACGGCTCGAACGGCTCGGTCGCGCCCGGATTTTCCGCCGGGCCATTTCCGGCCGGGGCGCTTTCGCCGCTCTCTCCGGTATTTGTTCGTTCGGCATGCACGACCGGCGGATGATCCGTCAGCTGATCGAGGATCCGCGCACCCTGGTCGTCCACAAGGACCAGGGCCGTCTCGGCGGCCCGCAGCATGGCGTCGGTGCGTGCCGCGGGGAATTCCACATTCAGCGGCATCGCGGCGGCGCCCGCGTACATCGCGGCCAGGATGCCGATGTACGCCACCTCGCCGCGCGCCGCGAGGACGCCGACCGTGGTCGGCCTGCCCTTGGCCGCGTCCACCAGGGCCGAGGCCCAGGACAGCGCGGTCCGGTGCGTCTCGGCGTAGGTCCAGGTCCGCGCGCCTACCCGTAGCGCGATCCGGTCCGGATGGGCCCGTACCGAGGCCAGGAAATGGCCGTGCATACCCTGCCGGCCGCCCGGCCCGTCCCCGTCGGCCGGATGAGCGCTAGCCATGCGAGCTCACAAACTCCGTAAGTGTTCCCACGGTGGCGAAATGCTCCAGTTCCAGGCTTTCCGTATCGAATTCGGCGCCCGTCTGTGTCTCGATGAGCATGAGCAGTTCAATAACCGAGGTGGAATCGAGACCGAGGTCCTCGAAGAGCCTGGTGCCGGTGTCGACGCCGGGCAGCTCGCCGCGTCCCAAAACTTGTCGCAGCGCCGCTAGAACGCTCTGCTCGGCGGAGGACTTTCGCATGGTCCGGATCGAAGTGGATACGCCATCAGGTGTCAAGGTCTTGACGTGGATCTTGGTGGCTCCTAGGGTCTTGCCGCACGATTGACCATCACCGGGGGCCGGGGTATATGGGGTTGGGGGATATGGCGGCAAAAGCTGCGGAATTGTCCTCCGCGGACCCCGGAGTGAACCCAGGAGTGGAGCCCGGAGCGGACCCCCTCTCCGCCGCGTTGGACGTCTTGCGCACGGCCCGCGAGAGCGGCCTCTCGGCGGCTTTGGCCGCCGCCGTGCGACACCTGGATTTCCTCGCGCCCTGCTCCGACAAGGGCTTTTGTGTGCTGCCCGACAGGTCGGCGGCCAGTTCCCCGGAAATACGCGGCTGGCTGATGGCGGGGCGCGTGGTGCCCGGCGAGCGGGTCACGGTACGGCCGGGCCCACGCCATGAGTTGGCCGAGCGCGAGGGTCTTGAGGTCCTTCAGGTCGTTCCCCGAGAAGGTCTCGACGGCGACGCGGGGCCGGAGCCCGACCAGCACGACCGGCTCGCGTTCGCCGGGACGCTGTTCGCCGCGCTGCGCGCCGGGCTGGCCGAGGCGCTGCTGGAGCGGGCCGTGGCGCATGTGGCGGGGCGGCGCTCCGGCGAACGACCGCTGATCGAGCGACAGTTGGTGCGCGCGAAAATCGCCGACTGTGTCGCCGCCGTCCGCGCCTGCGAGCTCCTGCTGACCACGTCCGGAGCCGATCCGTACGCCGCACCCGAACTGCACCGGCGCCTCGACGCGGCCGACGCTGCCCTGACGAACCTCTTCGGCGGCGCCGGCTATCTGGCCGACCACCCCGTGCGCTCCCTGCACGTCGCGGCGTACGTCGGCAGCCTGTGGGTGGCGCCGCCGCAGGACCCCGAACAGGAGTGGTCGTGACGGCCCTGGCCCTGGATGCCGAGGACCCGGTCCTGGACGCCGCGCACAGCCGTATGCGCGCCCGTGCGCGCGAGGTCGCCCCCGCGCTGCGGGAGGCCGCACTCGCCATCGACGCCGACCCGTCCCGTATGGACGACCACCTCGACAACCCCGCCTTCCGCCTCTTCCGCGCCATGGGCATCCCCGAGCGGTTCCAGGACGAGCGGTACCGGGCCGAAGTGAAGGGCCTGCCACGGGACTTCCTCGCGCAGATGATCTGCTCCATGGAGCTGGCGCGCGGCGACGCGGGCGCCATGTTCGCCGGCCCTGCCCCCGCCCTCGCCGGCGTGGTCGTCCGCACCCTCGGCGACGAACGGCAGCAGGCCGCGTTCTACGAGCGCGTCGCCGACGGCGTGACCTGGGCGTTCTGCGCCATCACCGAGCCACAGGCGGGCAGCGACGCCACCAGGATGCAGACCGCGCTCACCCCCGCCGACCCTGCCGACCGGAGCGGCGACTGGCTGCTGAGCGGCGCCAAGAAGTACGTCGGGAACGGCTCGCGCGGCGGCGTCGGGGTGGTCTTCGCGCAGACCGGCAACTCGCCGCTGAGCGTACGCGCCGCGCTCCTGGAGCTCCCGGCGCCCGGTGCGCACGGCGCGGCGCTGGACATGATCGGCCTGCGTGGCGCGCGTATCAGCGAAATGACCTTCCACGAGGTACCGATCGCCCGGGACCGGCTGCTCGGCGCCCAGCTGCCCGCCACCCGCCGGGGGATGTGGGGCGCGGTCACGGCCTTCTACGGCGCGCGCGTACAGATCTCCGCGACCGCCGTCGGGCTCGCCGCGGCGGTGTACGACTACGTACGCGCCGAGCGCCGGACACCGGCCCCGGCCGCCGAGCGGCGGGTGCTGGAGACGGCCGCGCTGCGCATCGCGGCCGCCGCCCGGCTCGTCCACCGCACCGCGCTCCTCGTCGAGGCGGACCAGGGGCGCGGTGACGCCTCCGCCCTGTGCAAGCTGGAGGCGGTCCGCCTGGTCGGGGACGTCACCCGCCGGCTGCCCGCGCTCCTCGGGCGCGGCGCGCTGCTGGACCATCCGCTGCTGGAGAAGTGGGTCCGCGACGCCGCCGCGCTGGAGCTCATGGAGGGCACCAGCGATATCCAACGGCTCCGGCTGGCACAGGACTTCGCGCGGTCGGGCGCCGTGCCCGCGGGCGGCGATCCGGTGCCCGCGGGCGGCGACGGCGTGCCCGCGGGCGAGGGCGGGTGACGCCGATGCGTCTGGGGCCCGTCGGCACCTTCGTCCCGCACACCGCGCTCACGGTCGCGGACGTCACCGCGGGCGCCGGGCTCCCGGACGCCAAGGCCCGCTTCTACCGCGACTACCTCGGCTTCCGCGATATCCCCCGGAGCACCGGCCATTCGCTCGCCGACATGCTCACGGCGGCGGGCCGCGAGGCGCTGCGCGGCACGGACCCGCGCGAGATACGCCAGGTGCTGTACGCGCGGATCGGCGAGGAGGCGGGCCCGGCGGAGGGCCGGCCAGAGGGCCCGGCGGGGGCCCCGCTGCTCGACGGCGTCCGCACCGCCCTCGGCCTCGACCACGCCCCCGCCTTCGCGGTCGGCCAGATGAACTGCGCCGCCGGGCTGTTCGCGCTCTTCCTGGCCGGACAGCTGCTCACGCCCGCCGAAGGGGCGCGACCCTGTCGAAAGGGAGAGCGCGCGGAGGCCCCGAGGAACGAGGGGTCGAGCACGGTCGACCGTCGACAGGGGCTGAGGCGCCCCTGGGGGCACCTCCCAGCGGTAGCTGGGGGAGAATCCAGCTTTCAAAAAGAGCCCGGCGGCAGCGCGCTGCTGCTCACCGGCGACCGGGTGGCCCGCCCGGAGCGGGGGGTCATCCCCGGGATCGCGGTCGTCGCCGACGCCGCCGCCGCGTGTGTGGTGGGCCCGCGGGTGCCGGGCGATCTGCTGCTGGGCTCCGCCTTCCGTACGTACGGGCGGTTCTACCGCAGCCTCGGCGGCCAGGACCCCGACCGGGAGCGCGAGTACACCCGGTTCTACGCCCCCGCCCTCGCCGCCGTGATCCAGGAGGCGCTGGAGGAGGCGGGCACCGGGCTCGACGGCGTACGGTGGATCGTCCCGCACAACGTCAACCGCCTGTCCTGGAAAGGCGTGGCCAAGGAGCTGGGCATCCCCTTCTCCCAGATCTTCCTCGACAATCTGCCCCTTCTGGGCCACGCCAACTGCGCCGACCCGTATCTCAACCTCGCCTCGCTGCGCGCCTCCGGGCGGCTCGCGCCGGGCGACCGGTATGTGCTGGCGACCGTCGGGCTCGGCGCCACCTTCGGCGCCGTGGTCCTGCAACGAGAAGGCGAGCAAGGTGGGCGAGGGAGCGAGGGAGGACGCGATGGAGAGCTTTGAGGCCGTCCAGGGGATCCGGGCCGCGGATCTGGCGGACCACTACGGCACTCCCCTGTACGTCTACGACGGCGAGTTGCTGGCGGGCGCGGTCAGGTCGCTCGCGGAGGCGCTGCCGCGCCCCATGGAGATCTTCTACTCCCTGAAGGCCAACCCCAACAGCAGCGTCTGCTCACTGCTGTTCGCCCACGGCGCCCACGCCGAGGTCTCCTCGCTCGTCGAGCTGCGCACCGCCCGCACGGCGGGGGCCCGCCCCGAGAACATCATCTTCCTCGGCCCCGGAAAGAACGCCGACGACATCCGCGCCTGCGTCCAGAGCCGGGTGTACGCCATCGTCTGCGAGTCCTGGGAAGAGCTGGAGCTCATCGAGGCGACGGCGCGTCAGGCGGGGCTGCGGCAGCGGGTGCTGCTGCGGATCAATCCCTCGTTCGGCGGCGCCGGTTCGCGTCTTGCCATGGGCGGCAAGCCCCGGCAGTTCGGCATCGACGAGGAGCAAGTGCTCTCGGGCAAGGACCGGTTGAGCGCGCTCACGCACGCCGTACCCCTGGGCGTACACGTCTATCTGGGCACCCGGATCCTCGACGCGGCGGCGGTCGTGGAGAACACCGCCCAGGTGCTGGCGCTGGCCGAACGGATCGCGGCGGCCACGGGCATCGAGCTGGAGGCGGTGGACGTCGGCGGCGGGCTCGGAGTCGCGTACTTCGAGAACGAACAGGACCTCGACCTGGACGCGCTGCGCGCGGGACTCACCCCCGTCGTGGGCGACTTCGCGCGCCGCCATCCGCGCACCCGGCTGCTGCTGGAGTCCGGGCGCTTCCTCACCGCCCGCGCCGGGGCCTACCTGGTGCGGGTTCAGTACGTGAAGGAATCCCGCGACACGTGGTTCGCCGTCACCGACGGCGGTACGCACCACCACATGGCGGCGGTCGGCGTCGGCTCGTACGCCCGCCGTAACTTCCCCGTCGCGGCGGTCGCGGGTGACGGCGCGGGCGATGGCGCGGTCGGCGGCGCGGGACCCGAGCGCCGCTGGCACATCACCGGCCCGCTGTGCACCCCCGAGGACACCCTCGCCCGCGGCGTGCCCCTGCCCGACCTCGCGCCGGGCGATGTGCTGGCCGTGCTGCGGTCGGGCGCGTACGGCCCGACGGCGTCGCCCGGACTCTTCCTCAGCCATGGATTCCCGGCCGAGGTGCTGGTCCACGAGGGCCGCCCGCTGCTGGTCCGCGACCGGGACACCGCCGACGACCTGCTGCGCAAGCAGCGACACCACCAGTTCGTTCAGTAAGTGACGGGAGGCCCGGGATGGACCGCGCACAGATGGTCGAGACGATCGGCAAGGCGGTGGCCGCGATGGTGCCGTACTCCGACACCCCGGTGGACGAGGGCAAGCGGCTCTTCGAGGACCTGGGGCTCGACTCCACCAGCATCGTCGAGCTCATGATCGACCTGGAGGACAACGCGGGTGTCGTCGTCGACACGGACGCCATCGAACCGGACGTCTTCGAGACCGTCGGCTCGCTGGTCGACTTCCTGATGCGCGGCCTCCCGGCCGAGCGGTGAGGGATGGCGGATACGGGGGTGGCGGATACGGGGGTGGCGGCCGCGGGCGTGCCGGGCGCGGGGGTGGCGGGGCTGCGCCTGGGCGCGACCTGGGGGCTGGACTTCCCGGGGCCGCCCGGCGAGCGCTCCTTCGTCGCGATGGGCGGCGAACTGCTGGCGGGGGTGTCCGGCGGCGACGGGCAGCACGCCCCGGAGGCCTCGGGGCCGGGGCTGTCTCGGCCCCTGGACTATCTGGTGGTGGCCCACGAGGCGTATGACGCGGCCCCCGCCGGGCTGGCGGCCGGCTTCCTCGCCGAGGCATGCCCCGGCGAGCCGCGCGCCTTCTCGATCGCCGATCAGGGGATCGGCGCCCCCTTCAGCGGTCTGAAGATGCTCGACGGCATCCACCGGGGCGGGGGCCTGAGCGACGCCGCGCTGTTCGTGCTCGACCCGGCGGCCGGGGTGGTGCTGGCCCTCGGCGGGACGGGCGGCTGGGCCCTGGAGGCGGTGGCGGAGGAGCGGGCCGGGGACGCGGCGGACTGCCTGCCGCTGCTCGGGCCGGCCGCGCGTGCCTCGTACGTCCTGGGCGACGGGCTGCGCGACCTGGCGGGCCCCCTGGAGGCGGCGGGGGCCACGGTACGGACCGCCGAGGCGGCGCACGGCTGTGCCGGGGTGTGGCGGGCGCTGCGCGACGCGGCGGCGGAAGCGGCAGGGGACGCGGCGGGGGAGGGCGCCGAGCGGCTGGTGATCGCGGACCGCGACCGGGGGCTGGGCCGGCTGCATGTCGCGGTGTTCGTCGGGGCATGATCGCCCGATCGCTCAGGTGTTGGACACCCCCTACCGCCTGGCGGCGACCGTCGTACGCTGGCGCGATATCGAGATTGTGTGTGCGGGGCACGGGAAGCCTCAAGTCACACCGACGCGGCGGAGCGCAACGGTCCGGCCTGGTACACACCAATCGATCAAGGAGTCGTCTCGGTTCCGTCATGGTCTGTCAAGGACTTGACGGGGGACAACCGAGGCGGCTCAGCTTAGAGTTCACATGTTGGAGACAAGCCGGGCCTCACTGCTGCGGCCCGGCCGGCGGAGCGGCGGTCGTGTCGCCCGTGGAAGCGTGGAGACAGGAGCGATAGGCGTGGAGACTCCGGGATCGCAGTCGTCGCTGCACCGGGCCAACCTCGAGCGGGTGGTCCGTGCGGTGCGCATGGCGGGTTCGCTCACCCAGGCGGAGATCGCCAGGACCACCGGGCTGTCCGCGGCCACCGTCTCCAATATCGTCCGTGAGCTCAAGGACGGTGGCACGGTCGAGGTCACCCCGACCTCGGCGGGCGGCCGCCGGGCGCGCAGCGTCTCGCTCAGCGGGGACGCGGGCATCGTAGTAGGCGTGGACTTCGGGCATACGCATCTGCGTGTGGCGATCGGCAATCTGGCCCATCAGGTGCTGGCCGAGGAGTCCGAGCCGCTGGACGTGGACGCCTCGGCCTCGCAGGGCCTGGACCGGGCGGAGCACCTGGTCAGCAGGCTGATCGCGGCGACCGGCATCAGCCAGGACAAGGTGGTCGGGGTCGGCCTCGGCGTACCGGCCCCGATCGACGTCGAGACGGGCACGCTCGGCTCGACCGCGATCCTGCCCGGCTGGGCGGGCACCAATCCGCGCGACGACCTGGCCCAGCGCCTCGGCGTGCCCGTGCATGTGGACAACGATGCCAACCTGGGCGCGCTCGGCGAGCTGGTGTGGGGGGCCGGGCGCGGGGTGGCCGACCTCGCGTACATCAAGGTCGCCGACGGTGTCGGCGCGGGCCTGGTGATCAGCGGGCATATCTACCGCGGGCCCGGCGGTACGGCCGGGGAGATCGGCCACATCACGCTGGACGAGTCGGGCCCGGTGTGCCGCTGCGGCAACCGCGGCTGCCTGGAGACGTTCACCGCGGCCCGGTACGTGCTGCCGCTGCTGTACTCCAGCCATGGCACGGACCTGACCGTGGAGCGCATGGTGCAGCTGGCCCGGGACGGCGACCCCGGCTGCCGCCGGGTGATCGCGGACGTGGGGCGGCACATCGGCAGTGGCGTGGCGAATCTGTGCAATCTGATCAACCCGAGCCGGGTGGTGCTCGGCGGCCATCTCGCCGAGGCGGGGGAGCTGGTGCTCGGCCCGATCCGGGAGTCGGTCGCGCGGTACGCCATCCCGAGCGCGGCCCGCCGGTTGTCGGTGATGCCGGGGGCGCTGGGCGGCCGGGCCGAGGTGCTGGGCGCGTTGGCGCTGGTGCTGAGCGAGATGGGCGACTCGACGCTGCTCGACGGCGCCCTGTCGGCGGGCACCCCCGCCCTCACCTGAGCCGGGCCGCCGGCCCGATCGCTTGACCGGCTTCACCGCCGGAACGAGCCGGGGATCCGGGCGCTGATTGTGCCCGGATTCCCGGCTTTTGTGCCTGGTCTGGACCAGATCACGCTGCGTTCACCGCTGCGTTCACTCAGATAACGAATGGCACCGTTGCCATCTCGTTAAGGATTTACTTCTTGACGTCATGCGGGCGGCCGAGTTGACTTCCAGCCACCTCGGCCGCAACGACGCGGCCTCGTCAGGGAGGTCACCCCCAACATGAACGCAACGATGCGTCGCGTCGTCGTCGCCACGGCCGCCGTCACGATGGCCGTCTCGCTCGCCGCCTGTGGCTCCGCCAAGGAATCCGGCGACAACAAGGACAAGGGCGACAAGAAGAAGACCGGCCCCCTCACCATCGGCCTGCTCCTGCCGGAAGACCAGACCGCCAGATACGAGGCGATGGACCACCCCCTGATCGAGAAGGAGATCAAGGCGGGCTGTGCGGACTGCAAGATCGTGTACGCCAACGCCAAGTCGGACACCTCGGTCCAGCAGCAGCAGGTCGACTCGATGATCACCAAGAAGGTGGACGTGATCATCCTCGACTCGGTGGACTCCAAGGCCATCTCCAGCTCGGTCAAGAAGGCCGACGAGGCCGGAATCCCGGTCGTCGCCTATGACCGGCTCGCCGAGGGCCCGGTCTCCGCGTACACCTCGTTCGACAACGAGACGGTCGGCAAGGTGCAGGGCCAGGCGCTGCTCAAGGCGCTCGGCAGCAAGGCCAAGTCCGGCAAGGTCGTCATGCTCAACGGCTGGGAGGCCGACCCGAACGCGGCGCTGTTCAAGAAGGGCGCGCTGTCGGTTCTGGAGGGCAAGGTCGACATCGGCAAGACGTACGACATCGACCGCTGGCTGGCGGATGAGGCCAACAAGCAGATGACCGGTGCGATCAACTCGCTCGGCAAGGACAAGATCATCGGTGTCTACTCGGCCAACGACACCATGGCCGGCGGCGCGATCTCCGCGCTCAAGGCCGGTGGCGTCGACCCGCTTCCCCCGGTCACCGGGCAGGACGCGGAACTCGCGGGCGTCCAGCGGGTCCTGGCGGGCACGCAGTACATGAGCGTGTACAAGCCGTACGGCCAGGAGGCGGCGGCCGCCGCGAAGATGGCCCTCGCGCTCGGCCGCGGTGAGAAGGTCCCCGCCGAGGCCACGGCCGACAGCCCGACCAAGAAGGGGATCCCGGCGACGCTGATCCCGCCGGTGTCGATGACCAAGGACAACATCAAGGACACCGTGGTCAAGGACGGCCTCTACAAGGCCTCCGACATCTGCACGGCCAAGCTCAAGGCCGCGTGCGACGAGCTCGGCATCAAGTAGTGCGCCGCCGGCCGCCCGTGAGCCACGGGCGGCCCGCCGCTGCTTGTCGTGTCGACACCACCACAGCCCCCACAAGAAGGCGAGAGGAGAGGGCGCTCTCTCCTCTCCGTAACACCGCAGGGGTCCACCCCTGCTCAGATCGGAGATGGCCATCGTGCCGAATGAACCCGTGTTGGCGTTGCGCGGGATCTCCAAGCGGTTCGGCGCCGTCCAGGCGCTGACGGACATAGACCTGGAGGTCCGCGCCGGTGAAGTGGTCGCCCTGGTCGGCGACAACGGTGCCGGCAAGTCGACCCTCGTCAAGGCGATCGCCGGAGTAGGCCCCGCCGACGAGGGCGTCGTGACGTGGGAGGGCAGGCCGGTCCAGGTCAGCCGCCCGCACGACGCCCAGGAGCTGGGCATCGCGACCGTGTACCAGGACCTCGCCCTGTGCGACAACATCGACGTGGTCGGCAATCTCTTCCTCGGCCGCGAGATCCTGCGCGCCGGGGTGCTCGACGAGGTCGAGATGGAGCGCCGCGCGCGCGAGCTGCTGGAGACCCTGTCCATCCGCATCCCCAGCGTGCGGATCCCGATCGCCTCGCTCTCCGGCGGCCAGCGGCAGACCGTCGCCATCGCCCGCTCGATGCTCGGCGAGCCCAAGCTGGTCATCCTCGACGAGCCGACCGCGGCCCTGGGCGTCGAGCAGACCGCGCAGGTCCTCGACCTGGTCGAGCGGCTGCGCGAGCGCGGCCTCGCGGTGATCCTCATCAGCCACAACATGGCCGACGTGAAGGCCGTGGCGGACCGGGTCGCGGTGCTGCGGCTCGGCCGTAACAACGGCACCTTCGATGTGAAGACCACCTCTCAAGAAGAGATCATCTCCGCCATCACCGGCGCCACGGACAACGCCGTGACCCGCCGCAAGGCGCGTAACGCGGAGGTCGCCAAGTGACCACCAAGATCGACGAGACCAATGGCGGCGACACCGAGGACGTGGCCCCGGTCGCCAAGGACGCGGTCACCGCGGTCGACCCCCGGCTGCTGGTGCGCCAGGAGGGCTTCAAGGGCTACCTCCAGGAGTTCGGCCGCAAGCTGCGCAGCGGTGACCTGGGCGCGCTCCCGGTCATCGTGGGCATCGCCGTCATCTGGGTGGTCTACCAGGTGAAGGACGACGCCTTCCTGTCACCCAAGAACCTCTCCGACCTGTCGATCCTGATCGTCGGCACCGGCATGATCTCGGTCGGCATCGTCTTCGTGCTGCTGCTCGGTGAGATCGACCTGTCCGTTGGCTCGCTCAGCGGGCTGGCCGCGAGCACCATGGCGGTGCTCAACATCAGGCACGGGGTGCCCGAAGTGCTCGCCGTGGTCATCGCGCTGGCCCTCGGTGCCGCGCTCGGTGCGCTGCACGGCTTCTTCTTCGCCAAGATCGGCACCCCGGCCTTCGTGGTCACCCTCGCCGGTCTGCTGGCCTGGAACGGGCTGATGCTGCAGGTGCTCGGCACCACCGGCACCCTCGACCTCGACGACGACGGCTTTGTGCAGACCCTGTCCGGTCACTACTTCTCACAGCTGATCGCCGCGTACGGGGCGGCCACGGTCGCCGTGGCCGCGTTCTTCCTGGCCCAGTTCCTGGACGCCAGGCGCCGCAAGGCGGCCGGTATACCCTCCCGGCCGCTGAGCGAGATCCTGGTGCGCACCGCGGTGCTGGCCGTCATCGCCTACGCCGCGGCCTGGCGGCTCAACGAGTACAAGGGCCTGCCGCTGGCGCTCGTCATCTTCGTGGTGGTGCTGCTCGCCCTCGACTTCGTGGTGCGCCGCACCTCGTACGGGCGCAAGGTGATCGCGCTGGGCGGCAGCGTCGAGGCGGCCCGCCGCGCGGGCATCAATGTGGCGGCGGTGCGGATCTCGGTGTTCGCCCTGTCCGGGCTGATGGCGGCGTTCGGCGGAATCATGATCGCCTCCCGGATCGGCTCCGCGAGCCAGCAGGCCGGCACCGGCAACCTGCTCATGGAGGCGATCGCCGCCGCGGTCATCGGCGGCACCAGCCTCTTCGGCGGCCGCGGCTCGGTCTGGTCGGCGCTGCTCGGCATGCTGGTCATCGGCTCCATCGCGTCCGGTATGGCCCTGCTGGGTGTCGCCAACTCCGTGCAGTACATGATCACCGGTGCGGTGCTGCTGGCCGCGGTCGTGATCGACTCGGTCTCGCGGAGGACCCAGCGCTCGGCGGGACGCGGCTGAGCAAGGCCGCCCCGTACCCGCTGTGCCGTTTCTCACGTGCCCGGCACCGCCTCACGCAGGCGGTGCCGGGCACGCGTGTTCTGCCGCCGAACGCGTGACGCGTATCGCATGGACCGGGCCTTCGCCCGCCAGTCGGAACATTAGACTCAGGCGGACCGGCAAGGCTCGACAGGCACAAGTGCAACGACGCACGACGGCAAACTCGACAGCAAGGAGGCACGGGTGCTGCTGACCCACATCAGGGGACCGCGTGATCTGGACCGGCTCACTCTGGAGCAGCTGGACCAGCTGGCCGCGGAGATCCGCACCTTCCTCGTCGACGCCGTCTCCAAGACCGGTGGCCATCTGGGCCCCAACCTCGGCGTGGTGGAGCTCACCATCGCCCTGCACCGGGTCTTCGACTCGCCCCGGGACAAGGTGCTCATGGACACCGGCCACCAGTCCTATGTCCATAAACTCCTCACCGGCCGCCAGGACTTCTCCAAGCTCAAGAGCAAGGGCGGGCTGTCCGGCTACCCCTCGCGCGCCGAGTCCGAGCACGACGTCATCGAGAACAGCCACGCCTCCACCGTGCTGGGCTGGGCCGAGGGCCTGGCCAAGGCCAATGAGCTGCTGGGCAAGCAGGACCATGTGGTCGCGGTCATCGGCGACGGCGCGCTGACCGGCGGTATGGCCTGGGAAGCGCTCAACAACATCGCCGCGGCCAAGAACCGCCCGCTGGTCATCGTCGTCAACGACAACGAGCGCTCGTACGCGCCGACCATCGGCGGCCTCGCCAACCACCTGGCCACCCTCCGCACCACCGACGGCTATGAGCGCTTCCTGGCCCGCGGCAAGGACCTCCTGGAGCGCACCCCGGTCGTCGGCCGTCCGCTGTACGAGACGCTGCACGGGGCGAAGAAGGGGCTGAAGGACTTCATCGCGCCGCAGGGCATGTTCGAGGACCTGGGCCTGAAGTACGTGGGCCCGATCGACGGCCATGACATCGAGGCCCTGGAGTCCGCGCTGCAGCGCGCCAAGCGCTTCGGCGGCCCGGTCATCGTCCACTGCCTGACCGAGAAGGGCCGCGGCTACCAGCCCGCCCTCCAGGACGAGGCCGACCGCTTCCACGCCGTCGGCAAGATCCACCCGGACACCGGTCTGCCGATCTCGGAGTCCGGCGCCGACTGGACCTCGGTCTTCGCCGAGGAGATGGTCAAGCTCGGCCATGAGCGCGAGGACATCGTCGCGATCACGGCGGCCATGCTCCAGCCGGTCGGCCTGGACAAGTTCGCCAAGGCGTTCCCGGACCGGGTCTACGACGTCGGCATCGCCGAGCAGCACGCTGCCGTCTCGGCGGCGGGCCTGGCGACCGGCGGGCTGCACCCGGTCTTCGCCGTCTACGCCACCTTCCTCAACCGCGCCTTCGACCAGGTCCTGATGGATGTGGCGCTGCACAAGTGCGGGGTGACCTTCGTCCTCGACCGGGCCGGGATCACCGGTACGGACGGCGCCTCGCACAACGGCATGTGGGACATGTCCCTCCTCCAGGTCGTCCCGGGGCTGCGGATCGCCGCCCCGCGCGACGCCGACCAGGTCCGCGCCCAACTGCGCGAGGCCGTGGAGGTGGACGGGGCCCCGACGGTGGTGCGCTACTCGAAGGGCGCGGTCGGCCCGGCGGTCCGGGCAGTGGGCCGGATCGGCGGCATGGACGTGCTGCGCGAGCCCGCCCCGGCGGACGCGGACCGGCCGGATGTGCTGCTGGTCTCGGTCGGCGCGCTGGCCCCGATGTGTCTGGAGGTCGCCGACCTTCTCGACAAACAGGGCATTTCCACCACGGTGGTGGACCCGCGCTGGGTCAAGCCTGTGGACGAGGAGCTGCCCGCGCTCGCCGAGCGGCACCGCGTCGTGGTCACCGTCGAGGACAACATCCGGGTCGGCGGCGTGGGCTCCGCCATCGCGCAGGCGCTGCGCGACTCCGGAGTGGACATGCCGCTGCGCGACTTCGGCATCCCGCCCCGCTTCCTCGACCACGCCTCCCGCAAGGAGGTCATGGCGGAGATCGGGCTGACCGCCCCGGACATCGCCCGCCAGGTCACCGGCCTGGTCTCCAGGATCGGCGGACGATACGAGGACGAGTCGGTCGACCCGTCGCGGTCGGCCGCCGCGGCCGAGCCCGCCGGGGCGGGGGCGGCGGCGCAGTCCACCGCGGCCGGGCCCGTACGGGACTGACCCCCGCACCACCACCTCCGTACCACCACGTCCGGCCGGGCCGGTCGGGGCCGCCGCGCGACACGCGCGGTGCTCCGACCGGCCCAGTGCTTTTCCCGCCGCCGCGCCCCATCGGGTGAATCGGGAATGCCGGAGAGTGTGCACACATCCCGCATGCCCGGTAACCACAACGATGGCGCGCACGGGCAGGCGTGGAGGTGGCGCGGTGAACGGACAAGAGCCAGGCAGCGGAGGCGCCGGAAACAGGGCCGGAGGCAGGGGCCCCAAAGGACTCTTCCGGACGAAGTCCGTGGAGCAGTCCATCCAGGACACCGAGGAGCCCGAGCACGCCCTGACCAGGACGCTCTCCGCCCTCGACCTGACCGTCTTCGGCGTCGGCGTGATCATCGGCACCGGCATCTTCGTACTGACCGGAGCCGTGGCCAAACAGCAGGCGGGGCCCGCGACCGCGCTCGCCTTCGTGGCCGCCGGGATCGCCTGTGCGCTGGCCGCGCTGTGCTACGCCGAGTTCGCCTCCACGGTGCCGGTGGCCGGATCCGCGTACACCTTCTCGTACGCCTCGCTCGGCGAACTGCCCGCCTGGATCATCGGTTGGGACCTGGTCCTGGAATTCGCCCTGGCCACCGCCGTGGTGGCGGTCGGCTGGTCCGGCTATGTGCGCTCGCTGCTGGACAACGCGGGATGGCATCTGCCGGATGCGCTGTCGGGCCCCGATGTGGCACACGGCTTCGGCTTCGACATCCTCGCCTTTCTGCTGGTGCTGCTGCTGACCGGGATCCTGATTCTGGGCATGAAGCTGTCCGCGCACGTCACGGCGGTGGTGGTCGCCATCAAGGTGACCGTGGTGCTGCTGGTCATCATCGCCGGATCCTTCTTCATCGACGCCGAGAACTACCACCCCTTCATCCCGCCGGCCCGGGGGACGGTCACCAGCGCCGGGCTCAAGGCCCCGCTGATCGAGGTGATGTTCGGGTACGCGCCGACCTCCTTCGGCGTCCAGGGCATCTTCACCGCCGCCGCCGTGGTCTTCTTCGCCTTCATCGGCTTCGACATCGTGGCCACCACGGCCGAGGAGACCAGAAACCCGCAGCGGGACATGCCGCGCGGCATCCTCGGCTCGCTCGTCATCTGCACCGTGCTCTACGTCGCGGTGTCCGTCGTGGTCACCGGTATGCAGAAGTACACCGAGCTGTCGGTGGACGCCCCGCTCGCCGACGCCTTCAAGGCGACCGGACACCCCTTCTACGCAGGCCTCATCAGCTTCGGCGCGGCGATCGGGCTCACCACCGTCTGTCTGATCCTGCTGCTCGGGCAGACCCGTGTCTTCTTCGCCATGAGCCGCGACGGGCTGCTGCCCAGGGTCTTCTCGAAGGTGCACCCGAAGTACGCCACGCCGTACCGCTCGACGGTCGTGCTCGGCGCCGTCATCGCCGTCGTCGCCGGGTTCACCAGCATCTCCGAGCTGGCGGCGCTGGTGAACATCGGCACGCTCTTCGCCTTCGTCGTGGTCGCCCTCGGCGTCATCGTGCTCCGCCGCACCCGCCCCGACCTGCCCCGCGCGTTCCGCGCCCCCTGGGTGCCGGTGCTGCCGATCGCCTCGGTCGCCGCCTCGCTGTGGCTGATGCTGAACCTGCCCGCCGAGACCTGGGTGCGGTTCGGGGTGTGGATGGCGATCGGCTTCGTCGTCTACTTCCTCTACGGGCGCCGCCACAGCCGGATGGGCCGGGCCGCCGAGGCGGGGCGGAGCTGAGGCCCCGCCCCGGCCCGCGCTATCGCCGCGCGGTGAGGCACTGTTCCGTGGTCAGGCGCTGCTATGCGGTCAGGCGCTGTTCCAGGTCCGCCACGACCTTGTTCGCGGCCATCACCCCGAGGCCCAGGTACCAGGTCTCGTCCGGGACGTCGGTGGCGTGACCGGCCTTGACCGCCTTGAGGTTCTTCCACAGCGGGTTGCCCTGCGCCTTGGAGCGGTCCGTGGCCTTCGGGTCGCCGTAGACGCCGGTGAAGATGTAGTCGGCGTCGGCCTTGTCGATGTTCTCGGCGCTGATCTCGGTGGCGAGGTCTTCGACGTCCTGGTTCTTCGGCCGCGGAATGTGGGCGTCCTTCAGGATCGTGCCGATGAACGAGGCGTTGGCGTACAGCCGGATCACACCGTCGGGCATGAACCGGACCATGGAGACGGTCGGCTTCTTGGCACCCAGCTTGGTGTCCAGCGCCTCGACCTTCTTGTCGTAGTCGGCGAGTTCCGCCTTGGCCTCGGCCGTCTTGTCCAGCGCGGCGGCGTTGAGGAGGTAGTTCTGCTTCCAGGTGAAGCCGGGGCGGATGGAGAAGACGGTCGGCGCTATCTTCGACAACTCGTCGTACTTGTCCGCGGCGCGCAGCTGGCTGCCGAGGATCAGATCGGGCTTGAGCCCGGCGATCGCCTCGAGGTTGAGGTTGTTGATGGTGCCGACGTTCTTCGGGTCGCCCGCCTCCTTCTTCAGGTACGACGGGAGCTCCGGGGAGCCCTCGGTCGGCGCCAGGCCGACCGGCTTGATGCCGAGCGACACCACGTTGTCGAGTTCACCGACGTCCAGTACGACGACCCGCTTGGGCTGGGCCTTCAGCTCGGTCTTGCCCATGGCGTGGGTGATGGTGCGCGGCCACTGGCCGGCCTTGGCGTCCGTACCCATCGCGGCGGTCTTCCTGGCCGCGCTCGCGAAGTCCTTGCCGTCCTTGGACACGGACTTCTTGTCACCCTGCCCGCCGCTCCCTTCCTTCTCGCCGTCGGAGGAGCCGCCGCAGGCCGCGAGGGACAGCGCGGCGGCGAGAGCGAGGGCGACGGCGGCGGTACCGCGACGTCGAGGGGACATGGCAGGGCTCCTGTCACAGGCAGTTCTTAGGCGAGGCTTACCTTATGTTGCGTACGGGTGCGGCGGTAGCACCACCCCCGGCAGCACCGCCCCCAGCTACCGCTGGGGATGCCCCCTGGTCCGCAGCCCACGGAGCGCCCGGCACCACCAGCGGATCGCCCGTCACCGGATCCGGTACGACGACCGAGGCAAGACCGAAGACCTCCCGCACCAGCTCCGCGGTGACGATGTCGCCCGGCGCGCCCTCCGCCACGATCCGCCCGCCCCGCATGGCGATCAGGTGGTCGGCGTAGCGCGCCGCCTGGTTCAGATCGTGCAGCACCGCGACCACGGTGCGGCCGCGGTCGTGGTTGAGCTGCCGGACCAGGTCGAGGACCTCCACCTGGTGGGCGATGTCGAGATAGGTCGTCGGCTCGTCGAGCAGCAGCACATCGGTGTCCTGGGCCAGCGCCATCGCGATCCACACGCGCTGCCGCTGGCCGCCGGAGAGCTCGTCGACCGGCCGTGTCGCCAGCTCGGCGGTCCCGGTGCGCTCCATGGCCTCGCCGACGGCCCGCTCATCCTCCTCCGACCACTGCTGCCACCACTTCTGATGCGGCTGCCGCCCGCGCGAGACCAGATCCGCCACCGTGATCCCCTCCGGCGGCACCGGGGTCTGCGGCAGCAGCCCGATGGTCTGGGCGATCCGCTTGGTCGGCAGACGGGACAGCTCGGCGCCGTCCAGCAGCACCGCGCCGCGCCGCGGCTTGAGGAGCCGGCCGAGCGCGCGCAGCAGGGTGGACTTGCCGCAGGCGTTGGGGCCGACGATCACCGTGACCTTGCCGTGCGGGATCTCCAGATCGAGGCCGTCGACGACCGTGCGGTCCTCGTACGCGAGGGTCAGCTCCCGCGCGGTCAGGCGGTTCTCGGTCACGCGGTTGTCGGTCACGCGGTGCCTCCGGAACGGCTACGGGTGCGGATGAGCAGCCACATCAGATACGGGGCGCCCACCAGGGCGGTGAACACGCCGACCGGCAGCTCGGTCGGCGAGAAGAGCCTGCGGGCCAGCAGATCCGCCGTGACCACGACCAGCGCCCCGGTCAGCGCCGAACACAGCAGCGGCGGCTGCTCGGTGCGCGCGACCCGGCGCGCGATCTGCGGGGCGAGCAGCGCCACGAAGTCCACCGGACCGGCGGCGCCGGTGGCGACGGACGCGAGAACCACCCCGAGGCCGCTGAGCCCCAGCCGGACCCGGTCAAGCCGGACGCCGAGCGCGGTGGCCGTATCGTCGTCCAGCGACACCCCGCGCCGCGCCCGGGCCGCCCACAGCAGCGGCACCAGCAGGACCAGCAGCGCCGTCGCGAGCGGCGCGGCCTGGTCGTAACCGCGGCCGTTGAGCGACCCGGTGAGCCAGACCTTGGCCTGCTGGGCCACCAGATAGTCGCCCTTGGTCAGAAACAGCCGGGACAGCGAGCCCAGGGCCACCGAGATCCCGATGCCGATGAGGACGAAGCGCGAGGCGCTGAGCCCCTTGCGCCAGGCGAACACGTACACCAGCGCCGCGGCCGCGAGACCGCCGCCGATCGACACATACGGCAGGGCGGTGTACGAGGTGATGCCGAAGGTCATGGCGGCGACCGTGGCCGCGCCCGCGCCATGCGTCACCCCGATGACATCGGGGCTGGCGAGCGGATTGCGGGCCATGGTCTGGATCAGCGCGCCGGACAGCCCGAAGGCCACGCCCACCAGCAGCCCGGTCACCAGGCGCGGCAGCCGGAGCGTGCCCACCACCAGCTCGTCGGGGCTGGGCTGCCCCAGCAGCACCCGTACGACCTCCGTGGGCGAGACGAACGACTCGCCGACGCACAGCGACGCCACGACGGCCACGGCCAGCGCGGCGGCGAGGACGACGGCCGCCACAACGGCCCTGCGGTGCACCAGGAAGCTGCCCCGCCCGGCCTTGACCACGGTGTACCCGGCGACGTGCACGGCCCGGATGCTGCTCACGCTGTTACCGCCTTCCGGCGCACCAGGGCGATCAGGAACGGCACGCCCGCCAGGGCGGTCATCACGGACACCGGCACCTCCGAGGGCGGGAAGACGATACGGCCGATGACATCCGAGGTGAGGATCATCACCGGGCCGAGCAGCGCGGCCATCGGCAGCAGCCAGCGGTGGCCGGTGCCGACGAGGGCGCGCGCGATATGCGGAACGGCCAGGCCGGTGAAGGCGATCGGGCCCGCGGCGGCGACCGCGACACCCGTCAGCACGGTCGCGCCCACGGTGCCCGCCATCCGCAGCAGCCCGACATTGCGGCCGAGCCCCCGCGCGACGTCGTCGCCGAGGGCGAGCGCGTCGAGCCCGCGGGCCATCGCCAGCACCAGCAGCAGCCCGGCGGCCAGGAACGGCCAGGTCTGGCCGGCGATCGTGGCGTCACGCCCGCCGAGCGAGCCCACGTCCCAGAACCGGAACTCGTCCAGGACCCGGGCGTTGGTGGTGACGATCGCCGAGACCACCGAGGCGATGAACGCGTTCATCGCGGCACCGGCCAGGGCGAGTTTGACCGGCGACGCGCCCCCGCGGCCGCTGCTGGCCACCGCGTACGCGCACACCGCCGCGAGCGCCGCGCCCGCGAAGGCGAACCAGACGTACCCGTTCAGCGTGTGCACCCCGAAGAACGCGATCGCGCAGACCACGCCAAGCGAGGCCCCCTGGCTGATGCCCAGGATGCCGGGCTCGGCGATCGGGTTGCGGGTGATCCCCTGAAGTACGGTGCCGGCCACGGCGAGGGCCACCCCGACCATGACGCCGATGACGGTCCGCGGCACCCGCAGGGACCGCACGACTTGGGCGTTGTCGCTCGTACCGCCGTGCAGCAGGGCGTCGTACACCTCGCCGATGGCGATCTGGCGGCTGCCGACCGCGAGGCTGAGCACCACGGCGGCCAGGAGCAGCAGCGCCGCCGCGGATATCCAGCCGACGCGGCGGCGCGCGACTCCCGACATTCGCCCCTTCTCTCTTCCGTACTCTTAGCCAAGGCTTGCCTAAGGGTACGTGGGGCCGGCGGGCCGCTCAGTCGGCGGGGCGGACCGAGCGCGGGCCTGTGACCTCGGCCCCCAGCGCCTGTACCCGCGTCCGGAGCTCCCGGTCGGCGGTCACCGCCAGACACGGCCGCCCCGGCTCACGGGCCGCCACCACCTCCACGATCCGGTCGTCCCCGCTGCCCGGCGCCCGCTCCACCCGCACCCCTGGAACGGACGCCACATCGCGCGCGGCACCCTCGACCACGAGCACGATCTCCACAGGCGGCCGCGCGGCCCACTCCGGGACCCCGGGACGGGGCGGCAGCCCGCTCTCGGCGAGGGCGGCGAGCCGGTCCCGCAGCCGCTCGGCCGCGCCGCGCCGGTCCCGCCACCAGCCGTCGGGCACCGAACCGATGACATTCGCCGCGTCCACGACGACAAGACCATTCATAAGGGAGGCAAAATACTATGGGTGGCACCGCGTCAGCAGGGGTGACGCGCAAGCCTCGTGGACCTCGACGACCTCGTGGAGGCCCATCCAGGCTCACCCAGGGGGAAAGACGTCAGGGAAGGGTTGCAGCGGGCCATGGCGTTGCGGTTGCTCCGCGGCAAGGACGGCAGGCTCACGGCCTACGCACCGGTGGCGGGCGGCATCGCCCGCTGGACCGAGGAGCGGCCCGGGGGCCCGCGGTGGACCGGGCCGCGGCTGATCGAAGTGCCCGGCCTGACCGCGCTGACGGTGGCCCAGGGCGCCGACGGCTACGCCCATCTGCTGGGGCTGCGGCACCGGCAGGGCGGCGGCGACGGCCCGGACGTGGACATCGTCCACGCCACCCAGTTCCAGACCGCCAGACCCCTGACGGCCTGGCACTCCCTCGGCACCCCGCACCCCAAGGACCGGGGCAAGGCCCAGCGGACCGGGGCCCCGGCGGCGGCCGTGGACTCCTCGGGGGCCGTGCACGTCTTCGTACGCAACGCCGGGCGCGGGGTCAGCGCGCGGCGGCAGGACGGCAAGGGCAAGTGGGGCGGGTGGACCGACCTCAAGGGCGCCGGCGTACTGGACGGGCTGTCCGCGGCCGCGACCGCCGACGGGCGCGTCGAACTGCTCGCCCCGGCCGGCGGCGGCGCCCTGCGCTGGTACCAGCCCGAGGCCGGCGCCGCGTACGAGCGCGCCGAGGACATCCCCGCCCGCCCCGAGGCCGCCTCCGCCGCCGCCCTCGCCAGCGGCCGCGACACGGTCACGCACTACTGGCGCGACGCGGAGGGACGCGGCGTGCTGGCCTGGCGGCCCGGCGCGGACGAGGCGGCGCCGCTCGGCGGGGAGACGGGCACCGGGCCGATCGCGGTGATCCGTACGACGGTGGACGGCTACGACTGCACGGTGCTGGCCCACCGCGACGCCAAGAGCGGGCGTCTTGCCGTTGCGGCGCACCCGACGGAGGACGAGGCGGCGGGGGTGTGGTGGACGCCCTCGGGCCGGCCGGGCACGGGATGGCCCGCGCTGGCCCTGGACGGCCTGGGCCTGGTCGTACTCGCCGCCCTCGCGGACGACGGCGCGCTGCTGGTGGCCCGCCAGAAGACGGACGAGCCGGGGCTGGCGCTACGGGCGTGGGGGCGGGTGGGGGAGTGAGGCGTGCGCTCAGCCGAGGGGGTTGAGGTCGCCGATCGTCCAGGCGCCCACCTCGGACAGCGGCACCCGAAGCAGCCCGTAATCGTCGATGGGCACGGCCGGGCCGCCGGTGACGATCCGCGCCCAGGTCAGATGAATATGGGTGGTCTCGGGATCGTGGCGCAGCATGTCCGCGGCGAAATCCTTGGCGAATTCGGTCAGTGAACTCTTCTCGGACAGCAGGCTCATGTGCTGCCTGAGCCATTCGTCCCGGGGGAGGATGGCGCCCGTGATGATCACGCCGCCCACCAAGACGGTGATGGGGAGCGGGGATTCGCAGTCATCCATGTCGGTCCGGCGGACGAGCTTTTCCAGCAGTGCGTCGTCGTAGTTCATGAAATGCTCCAGATTTTCCGTGAATTCGCTCAGCCGCGGCCGTTGCAGGCCTTGCAGTCGCTGCTGCGCCGCCGGAAACCACCGTGCACCGGTCCGGGAGGGCGGGCACGCGGTGCAACGGGGTGGCTCGTTGCACCGCCCTGTGCACCGCCCTGACCTGCGGGTTCTGGCGTTGCAGTGCAACCAGAACCCTCTCGGTCGCCTCCAGTTGGCCTGCGGTGAAGCACTGTTCTATCGTTAACAGCATTCACTGAGGGGGATGTTCATGGACGAACCGACCGAGCTCTTCGGGGACTTGGCGCACGCCCTGGTCCAGTCCCTCGACGCGTGGGCGACCACCGTCGGCCAGGTCACCGACACCGACCGGCGCCCCACCCGCGCCGGTCTGGTCGCGGAACTGGAAAGGGAACGGCTGGAGTTCGAGCGCATCGGCCGGAGCCGGAAGAAAATCGATCTGCCTCTTCTGTCGTACTGGCTCAAAGGACGCGACCAATTGCTGCCAGGCAGCAAGAAGAACCGACTGCCGAGCCAAGAGGACTGCGAAGCCATCGCACGGGCGCTGTTGCCGAAGGCGCCGCACAGCGCTCAAGAACTTCCCGCGATCGGCGTCGAAATCGCGGAACTCGCACGGCGGCTGAAAGAGGAGGCCGGTCCCGGGTGGCGGGATGACGTCCTCGCCGGCCTCGCGCCCGCCGCCACGCACACCATTCTTGAAACGCATGCCATTCCTGAGACGCACCCGCTTCCCGAAATGCCCGTGGAGCCACGGCGGAAGTGGAAAGCGTGGCAATTCGCTGTGGCGACGGCGCTCGCCGTGGGGCTCGTCACCGGCACCATGGCGCTGCGCAGCGGCGCCTCGGAAGGAGACCGGGCATCGGGCGGGGACGTCGCGCGGACAGCGGACGTGACGGGGGATCACCGCTGCGGCCGTACGCGGGCGGTGGGCGCCGTGTCATGGCGGCCCTGCGCCTCGGTCGGCAAGGACTCCCTGTCCTTCGTCGTCCAGCTCAGCAACTCCTCGACCCGGGCGATGACGGTGAAGGCCCGGATCGCCTACGTCCAGGCCGGGGCCGAGCACGAGTGCCCCGCGCCGTGGGGCACCGCACGCGAGGTCACCATTCCGGCCGGTGCCACCGTGACCAGCCCCGCGCGTGGCTGTACGGTCCCTGTCATCCCCGCCCAGGCATTCCAGGCCAGGGTGCGGGTGGCCGAGAAGAACGCCTCCGCCTGGGGCTACCGGGAGCATTCGCCGACGGTGCACATCCAGGCCGACGGCCGTTGCCTCTGGGCGGACCAGCTCTGAAACGTGAACGCTGTGATCACAGCGGTGAGGGAGATATGCGGTGACGGATGAGCGGACGCCGCGCGAGAAGCGGTTGCGACGGGCGCTGGCCTCCTCGGGATGGCTGAAGAACGCCGAAGGCGCCTTGGAACGCACGGGCGCCAACGGTACCGAGTGGCGCTGTGCCCTCGAACCCGCCGAGAACGACGGCGCGCCGGAGACCATCCGTCTGGAGATACGCGGCGCGAGCGGGAGCTTCACCCAGAACCTCGTGCTCGACGTCAGGGGGACCGCCGACCCCGCGGATTTCTTCGACGGTCCGGTCGACCGGCTCGACGAACTGCTCGGCGTCATCGCCGGCCTGCCGTCCGCAGTGACCGGGCGCACGCTCACCGACAGGGTGCTGATGCCCCTGTTCGTGTGCACGGCGGTCTTCACCCGAAGGTTCGGTGTCCCGCTCCACACCTCCGGATTCCACAAGGATCGGCTTCCCCGCCCGGCCTCCGCCCCGCTGCCGCAGGCCGTCGCCGCGGCGCTCGCCGCGCCCCACGACGGCGCGCGCTGGCTGGACGCCGCCTTCGCCGCCCTCGACGCGGACTTCCCGCATCTCACGCTCACCGCGCTGGACCGGGCGCTGGCCGCCGGGGCGGATCCGGCGGTTCCGGAGCTGTGGCGCGCCTGGCTGCTCAGGAGCGTGGATACGGGCGAGGCCCTGGCCGCGCTTGACCGGGCCGCGGCGGCCGGAGGCGGCGTCACCGGCCTCGCCCGCTGTCTGCGGGGGACCATCCACCAACTCGGCGGCGATGCGGAGCGCGCGCTGGAGGCATGGGAGCGGGCCACGCTGGAGGACCCGGACGACCCGTACGGATGGGGCGTACGGGCGCTGACGCTCGCCAAGCGGGACCGCACCGCCGACGCGGCCGGCGTCCTCGCCGACGCCGTCGCCCGCCACCCCGGCGACGCCACCCTGCACTACTACCTGGGCTATGTGCGCACGCTGCTCGATGACGCCGAGGGGGCGTTCGACGCGCTGGAGGAGGCGATCCGGCTCCGGCCCTCGCTCGCCGGGGAGATCCTTCCCGACCCGGATCTGGCCGGGCTCCGGGATCATGAGCGCTTCGCGTCCCTGACCGCCGCGCGCGCCGCGGACAACGGCCAGGAGGCCGAGGTGACGGAGTCCCTACGACGGCTCGCCATCGCCGTCGCGGCCCAGGGGGCGCAGCGGGCGAAGGACTGGCGGCGCGCTCGGCTCATCACGTACGTCGGCGGCGACGAGGAGGGCGGGACCGATGTCTCGTACACCTCGGCACAGGGCCGAGAACTCGATCTCGAAGTGGATCTGAAGGCCCTCCGCCCGCTGCTCCATGCCCTGGAGCGGTCCTTGCCGGACGAGGCCACGGCCGTCGAACTGGAGGTCCACGCCGCGGGCTGGTTCGAAGCGCTCATCGCCCCGGGCGTCCGCGGCAGCCACCGCCGGAACCAGATCGTCCATGTGCTCGGCAGGCCCGGTGACCCCTGCGGCGACCCGGGCGACGTGCCCGGGGGCCCGGACGACCCGACCGAGGCCGGCGACCCCGCCGAGGCCCCCCGCCTGCTGCACGACTACCTCCGTCTGCGCGCCGAGACCACCGGACGTGAGGAGACGCTGCCCGCCCCCGACCCCGAACGCGCGGACCGCCTCGCCTCTCTGGCGCGGGAGTGCGGCGCGGCACTCCCCGCGGACCTGCGCGCGCTGTACGACATCGCCGACGGGGACGGCGACCTCGGGCTCCTGGACGGCTTCGAGTGGTTCACCGTTTCGGCCCTCAAAGACCACCAGGTCAACCGCTGGTGGACGGTGGACATCCACGAGAACGCCTGGATCGACGGAGCGGTCTCCGACAGCGGCCCGCACGCAGCCGTGCGCCGCTCGCACGACCGTCCGGGCTGGATCCCGTTCGCGTACGGCAGCAGCCTCGACTATCTCGCGGTCGACCTGGACCCCGCGGAGAACGGGAGGCCGGGCCAGGTCATCCGGATCGGCACCCGCCGCCCGTACGCCGAGTACGTCGCCGACTCCGTGACCTCACTGCTGCGCGGCCACGTCGAGGCGCTGCGGCAGGGCCGCTTCACCAACGAGGACGGATATCTGACGATCGATCTGGCGGGCATGGGGCGGGAGGACGACCATGGCGGCGCATGCCATGCACGCGGCACCCTGGGCGCTGCCGACATCGACGAACGCACCCTGACCCTCGACGCGAGGGCCAACGGCGGCCTCGACCTCGCGGCCGTACGCAACGCCCCGCTGCTGCGCGAGGCCCGCCTGCTCTGCGGTTCCGCCGACCTGGCGCCGCTGAGCGACGTCCCCGTCAGAACGCTGGACCTGGACCTGCGCGCGCTCGACCTCTCCCCGCTGGCCGGCCATGCCACACTGCGCACCCTGACGCTGAAGGCGCCTCATGCGGTGGACCTCACCCCGCTGCTGACGGCCGGACAGCTCAACGGCCTCGACCTGGCGCAGGCCACGGTGCGGGACATCACCGTGCTCGGCGGCCTGCGCCGGCTGCGGCATCTGTCGCTGAGCTACGAGCAGTGGCAGGAGCTCTGGGCCGAGGGTGTGACCCCACCGGAGCTGACCGTGGCCATCCTGGACGGCGACCACTCACCGAGCACCCGGGCGGACTGGCTGCACCAATTCACCACCGCCCGTCAGTACATCGGCGCCTTCCCCACCACAGGAGGGTGAACGCGCGAGTGCCGGACGGGCAGTCAGCCCGTCCGGCACTCGGGACACAACGCGCGCGTTACGCCGGGACGCTCGCCACGCCCGGGGCCAGGAAGCGGCGGCCGACCACCCGCTCCGAGACGCCCTCGCGGTCCAGGTACGGCGTGATGCCGCCCAGGTGGAAGGGCCAGCCGGCGCCGGTGATCAGACACAGGTCGATGTCCTGCGCCTCGGCGACGACGCCCTCGTCCAGCATCAGGCCGATCTCCTGCGCGACCACGTCCAGGACGCGCGTACGCACCTGCTCCTCCGTCAGGACCGAGTCGCCCTGCTCCAGCAGCGCGGCGACCTCCGGGTCCAGCTCCGGCTTCCCGGAATCGTGGACGTAGAAGCCGCGCTTGCCCGCCTCGACCACGCGCCGCAGGTTCTCCGAGACCGTGAACCGGTCCGGGAACGCCCGGTGCAGGGTCTCCGAGACATGCAGGCCGATCGCCGGGCCGACCAGCTCCAGCAGCACCAGCGGCGACATCGGCAGGCCCAGCGGCTCGACGGCGCGCTCGGCGACGTCGACCGGGGTGCCCTCGTCGATGACGTTCTGGATCTCGCCCATGAAGCGGGTCAGGATCCGGTTGACGACGAACGCCGGGGCGTCCTTGACCAGGACGGCCGTCTTCTTCAGCTTCTTGGCCACGCCGAAGGCGGTGGCCAGCGAGGCGTCATCGGTCTTCGCACCGCGGACGATCTCCAGCAGCGGCAGGATCGCGACCGGGTTGAAGAAGTGGAAGCCGACGACCCGCTCGGGGTGCTGAAGCTTCGAGGCCATCTCGCTCACCGACAGCGAGGAGGTGTTGGTGGCCAGGATGGCATGCGCCGGCACCACCGCCTCGACCTCGGCGAACACCTGCTGCTTGACGCCCATCTCCTCGAAGACGGCCTCGATGACGAAGTCGGCGTCGGAGAAGGCCGCGGCCTTGTCCAGCGAGCCGGTCACCGCTGCCTTGAGGCGGTTGGCCTTGTCCTGGTTGACGCGGCCCTTGAGCAGCAGCTTGTCGATCTCGTCGTGGACATAGCCCACGCCCTTGTCCACCCGCTCCTGGTCGATGTCGGTCAGCACGACCGGCACCTCGAGGCGGCGCGCGAAAAGCAGCGCCAGCTGCGAGGCCATCAGACCCGCGCCGACCACGCCCACCTTGGAGACCGGGCGGGCCAGGGACTTGTCCGGGGCGCCGGCCGGGCGCTTGGCGCGCTTCTGGACCAGGTTGAAGGCGTAGATGCCGCTGCGCAGCTCGCCGCCCATGATCAGGTCGGCGAGGGCGCCGTCCTCCGAGTCGAAGCCCTGGCTCAGGTCGCCGTTCTTGGCGGCGGCGATGATGTCCAGCGCCCGGTACGCGGCCGGGGCCGCCCCGTGCACCTTGCTGTCGGCGATGGCCCGGCCGCGCTCGACGGCCGCGTCCCATCCCTCGCCGCGGTCCACGTCGGGACGTACGACCTCGGTCTGGCCGCTGAGCACGGACGCGGTCCAGATCAGCGACTGCTCCAGGAAGTCCGCGCCCTCGAAGAGCGCGTCGGCGATCCCGAGCTCGTAGACCTGCTTGCCCTTGAGCTGCCGGTTCTGGTTGAGCGAGTTCTCGATGATCACCGTGACCGCGCGGTCGGCGCCGATCAGGTTCGGCAGCAGGGTGCAGCCGCCCCAGCCGGGGACCAGGCCGAGGAAGACCTCGGGCAGCGAGAAGGCGGGCAGCGCGGCCGAGACGGTGCGGTAGGAGCAGTGCAGTCCGACCTCGACGCCGCCGCCCATCGCGGCGCCGTTGTAGTACGCGAAGGTGGGCACGGCCAGGCCCGCCAGCCGCTTGAAGACGTCGTGGCCGCCCTTGCCGATGGCCAGCGCGTCCTCATGGCGCTTCAGCAGCTCGACGCCCTTGAGGTCGGCGCCGACGGCGAAGATGAACGGCTTGCCGGTGACACCGACGCCGACGACCTCGCCCTCGGCGGCCTCCTTCTCGACCTGGTCGAGCGCGGCGTTCAGATTCGCCAGCGAGGCCGGGCCGAAGGTGGTGGGCTTGGTGTGGTCAAGACCGTTGTCGAGGGTGATGAGCGCGAACCGGCCCGCGCCGAGCGGCAGGTCCAGATGGCGGACGTACGCCTGCGTCACGACCTCGTCCGGGAACAGCTCGGCCGCGCCCCTCAGAAGCTCTTCGGTACTGGTCACTTGTTCCCCTCGAAGTGCGGGTTCTCCCAGATCACGGTGCCGCCCATGCCGAAGCCGATGCACATGGTGGTGATGCCGTAGCGGACCTCGGGCTGCTCCTCGAACTGCCGGGCCAGCTGCGTCATCAGCCGCACCCCGGAGGAGGCGAGCGGGTGCCCGAACGCGATCGCGCCGCCGTACTGGTTGACGCGCGGATCGTCGTCGTCGATGCCGTAGTGGTCCAGGAAGGACAGGACCTGTACGGCGAAGGCCTCGTTGATCTCGAAGAGGCCGATGTCCTCGATCGTCAGCCCCGCCTTGGCGAGTGCCTTCTTGGTCGACGGGATCGGGCCGTAGCCCATCACCTCCGGCTCGACACCCGCGAAGGCGTAGCTGACCAGCCGCATCTTCACCGGCAGGCCCAGCTCCCTGGCCACGTCCTCGGCGGCGACCAGCGAGGCGGTCGCGCCGTCGTTGAGCCCCGCGGAGTTGCCCGCGGTGATCCGGCCGTGCGGGCGGAACGGGGTCTTCAGCGTGGCCAGGCCCTCCAGCGTGGTGCCGGGGCGCATCGGCTCGTCCGCGGTCGCCAGGCCCCAGCCCAGCTCGCCGCCTTCAGGGCTGGTGCGCCGCACCGAGATCGGCACCAGATCTGGCTGGATCTTGCCGTTGGCGTACGCCTTGGCGGCCTTCTCCTGGCTGCGCACCGCGTACTCGTCGGCGCGCTGCTTGGTGATGTGCGGCAGCCGGTCGTGGAGGTTCTCCGCCGTCATGCCCATGAAGAGGGCCGACTCGTCGACCAGCTTCTCCGAGACGAACCGCGGGTTCGGGTCGACGCCCTCGCCCATCGGATGGCGGCCCATGTGCTCCACACCGGCCGCGACGACGATGTCGTACGCGCCGAAGGCGATGGAGCCGGCGGTCGTGGTCACGGCGGTCATCGCACCGGCGCACATCCGGTCGATGGCGTAGCCGGGCACCGACTGGGGCAGCCCGGCCAGGATGCCCGCGGTACGGCCGATGGTCAGGCCCTGGTCGCCGATCTGCGTGGTCGCGGCCACGGCCACCTCGTCGATGCGCTCCGGCGGCAGATCCGGGTTGCGGCGCAGCAGCTCCCGGATGCACTTGACGACCATGTCGTCGGCGCGGGTCTCGTGGTAGATGCCCTTGGGACCCGCCTTGCCGAACGGGGTCCGGACGCCGTCGACGAAGACGACGTCCCTAGCGGTACGAGGCACGTTGGCTCTCCTCCAGGTGCGCGGGGTGGCACTGCTGCGGGCACGCCCGGCAAGGGGCGCGCCATGACCTCATGCTACTTATGAGTAACCACGGTGCCCAGCCCCCGCCCCGGGAGGGTCGAACATCACACGTGTGCCGCCGTATCGGCCGGAGTGATTTGCGGTGAGTATGGGACAGCGACACGCCGACGAAACAGGGTGTCGCTGTGACGATCGGGAAAGCACACCTCATTAATCCAATGAACAAAGAATGAATAAATTTTTTATTCTGTTTATTTTA